>JAAYJG010000460.1 GCA_012523055.1 Ruminiclostridium sp.
CCTCTATAGGTGGCGGGTACCGATTACCTTAACCAGGCGGCGAGCATATCTCCCGCCTCGATATAACGGTGTGTTGCGATTGCAAGCAATCGCCTCCGTTGTTATAATACTGATAAGACGTACATCAATCTAAGCTTTTAGTTATTTTGATCGTCTCTATCATACAATCAGTATCTACATATATTCTAAGCTGATTCCCCTTTTCATCTGGATCGTTTTCAATCAGGAATTCACTTGAATACTGATTGTTTCCGTTTTGTTGCATGCTTAGATTGCCTGTAAGGTCAACGATCTCAAAAGATAAACCTCCAACAGGCTTATCTAGTCTAACTTCAATATAATACTTTTCATCTTTAGTAAGTTTCAGTGGGTTTCGAATATAAATAAAACTTTTTTCAGTTGTGTGAATATCTAACCCCTGGTCGGAAGCAATTACACTAATCAGCCCGTTGTCTTCTTTCTGCCATTGATCGGGGACCTGATCCAGGTTAATATCCAAATTGGGTATCGTATAATGTATTAATTCATTGATTTGATCCATTTCAGGCTGGTCATAGTAATCGTGTATATATCTCATTACTTGTAGTATTTCAGTCGCCTTTTCATCAAACATGAAGGGGTTCATGTTTTTACTGTTAACCTCCGCTGCTTTCTTAATAATATTCAAGCCTTCATCAAGGTACTTTTTGGCGTTTTCATCATCAGCATTGTTAAAATAAGTCTTAGTCAGTTCAAAATAGAGTTTGATTTTTGAATACCATAAAGAAGTTTCAAAAGGGGCTAATTGAATCGCGCGGTTTAGGTTCTCAATCCCTTTCTCTATATTCCCCATCTGAAAATTAAAGCTTGCTAGGTTAGCTGATAATGCTAGATTGTTCGCTGCTTTCTTTTCTATTTTTGCAACAAGTTTATTCATTTCACTAAATTGCTGTAATAGTTTTTGACGGTCGATTTCAGATGATTCAGTTCCCCCATTCAACTGCTGTTGATATAATTCTGCTTTAGTTAATAAAATATCTACAAGGCTAGCCTTTATATCGGGCCTTGTAGGAATAGGATTATAACCAAGTACGTATTTCTCATTCAAACTGTCTAGGCGAATAGCTCGGCTAATATGAGCAATCGCCTCTTCGGTTTTTCTTTGTTGAATACACCTAAACGCTTCTTTTGCATTCAGCGAAGCTGAATAAAAGCTGACAGATACTCCAATTGCTATGGCACAAGCCACAGCACCACCGACAATACTAACGTTTAAACTTTTTTTATTAAAACTTTTCTTAGTTTTTCCATTTTTCCCTGTTTCATAAGCCTGGGAATCCCTCATTTCTCTGTTGAATAAGGCGATCAACTGCCAGAATAGCAAAAGCATTGCCGATTCGGAAAAATCAAAATCTATGGCAGCATGCATAAATAATGCCGCTATCGCAGTAATCACAGCCGCGTTGATAAACAACTCCGATAGTTTTCTGTCATGCGTTTTTTTAACATATCGCCAGTAACCCATTACTAAAAATAAGAGCAGGGCAAGTAAAACCAGAATGCCAGGTATACCCGTTTCAATTCCAAGCTGCAGCGGGAAATTGTGAGCTTGCGTGCTTGGGTAGCTATAGGACTGATATTGTCTGTATAAATATTCCCATGCTCCACCGCCGCCGCCTAAAACCCAACGATCCTTGAATATCTTCATACCATCCTTGTAAAAGATGAAACGAACGATTCCGCTTTTCTCCTGTGTAATATTCTGAAATCTGGCGATGAGACTATCAAGGTTATATTTATTTTTCAGCATAACTTTTTGTACGATATTCCCCGATATGGGATCAATAATTACCGCATTATTTAGTATAACACTTGTCCCAGAGTAATAGCTGACGAAATTAACCGTAATCAGAGTGCTATCTTCGGGTACTGTAAATGCGATACTCTCCTGCCTCATTTTTGAAGTTTCCTTAAAGATTTTGGTAGCAAGTGTTGTGCCTCCTCCAAAAATAATATCATCTTCTGTTTTTGCCAAAATCCTTCCATAATAAATATAGGGCTGCTCGTTTTCGGATTTTACTTCTGCTTCATACTGTAGTACATATTCACCTGGGGTTAAGGACACATCCCTTGTGATAGATTTTAAACTATTCTCTTCTTCGATACCATGGGACATTTCCAAGGGGATCGATGCATTTATCGCATAAGTAACGACTAATGGGAGAACAACCACCAGGACAGCTATTAAACCTACATATACACGCCAGCTTATTCTTTGAAGCAGATTACCGATAAACTCTGCGATTATTGTGAAGACAACTGTAAGAAGAATTCCTGCTGCGAATAAAATCAAAGCTTTGTGGTTGATTTCTTCTGTGGACAAATTAGGTAAGATATAAAATGATATCCCTATGGCAGGTAACGCCAAAAACAGCACTTGAAAAACGGACTTGATTCTTGTTTTCTTCGGCGCTACTACCATGAAAATAATGGAGGCCACGGGGAAGATAAATTGTGCACCTCGGCTTTTAGTTAACATAAAGGTTAACAGTAGAATGTAGGAGCATGCCCCATAAAGTGCTTTCATCCATAGATTTTCTTCTGAAAGAATCAGCCCCATTACAATGAAGAAGACCGCCATCACGTAGGATGCCAATGCATTAGGATATTGAAGAGTGGAATTGATACGTCCATCTACAAACAGGCCAAAAAACAATTCTCCTTCTGCACCGGGCTTCATAAAAAGTTTATTTAGGAAGGATGCGAGTGTTCCTCCTATGGCTGAATCTAAACCAATGATGGACACCCCTACTGCAGAGGCAACAATTGTCCATAAGAATACGACTTTCGTTTTTAAACTTTCAGCCAGATCAGAAACCATATAAAAAACTGCGAAGTACATACAATTTTTTAGAACTTCTGCGATAGCCGATCGGGTATGGACGGCTGCAAGGATGGAAATGAAATAAACAGCAACAAAACCGACAGAGATGAATTCCAAGGGTGTTTTCAGGAAGGTAAAGTCCTTTTTCAGCCATTTATATATCAGGAAGACAATAAACAGCGAGAAAACGAAAATCTCTGTTGGCAGCTGATCCTTTTCAAAAAATAGCCCCTGCAGATACGGGGGATAGAATATGATGGCTAATAACGCTGTAAGAATAAATAATCTAAATACTTTCAAGGTTTTGGTGTTACCAGCCAAACTGTTTTTCTGCACTTTTACTTTTTCCACCTTTGTATATGTTTTCATGATTGTTTTACATCCAATATTTCAACTAAGCAATAATTAGAGAGTGGATCTCTCCACCCTCTACCTTTTGAGAAATTATATCTTTATTTCTCGTTTTTACTTCCCGCTCCCGCAGGTTCAGTTTGCGAGTATCTCCAATAATACCTTATAAGTACAATCATGATCCCTACCATTAGTCCCACTGCCAGTGCAATACCCATGTTCATAATGATATTAATACTTGATACCATTTCCGCCGGTGCGATCTGACGAATGCTTTTACCATATTTATATGAATAGTATTCATCTATTGTGTCATTGGTAACCTTGGTCAACCCAATCAGTTTGTTTTTTATTGCTTCAATCAATTGATCTGCTTCTTCGATTATCTGAACATTTATGGTTTCAGTTACAGAAACTAATCGTTCTATCTCTTTTTTATAATATTCAATTTCATGCTGTAAATCAGCCGCTTCAATGCTGGCAGTTATAGCAGTTTCAGCGAGGGTATTATAATATGATTGAGCATTTTCAGTTCTCAATTCACTTCCACTACTGTCAGGAATAAGAACATAGTCTTCCTTCTTGAATTGATCCATCAATCGCCTTGCTTCTTCTGCTTCACTGTTCTTTTTAGCTTGTTCCAACTCCATCCTTTTTACTCTATACTCATAATCTTTAATCAGGCTTAAACGGTCCTTAGTTAAGGTGTTCGCATTCACAAGCGATTCGAGTTTACTTGTATCTACTGTTTTTAATATATCAAAGCTCCGATTCAGATCTGCGAAATTGTAACTCGTTTCTGAGGATCTGAAATTACTGTCCTCTCCTGTCTTTTCATTTAAAAATTCTTGAACACCTTGAATCTGTACTGTCATTACCTGTACAATATCAGGATAGTCATATGAGGAATAATCTAGAGTTCCAATCGTATTATCAATGGTCTTCACATCAGAGTATAAGGTATAAAAATATTCTTGATATTCTCTGATGATGGTTTCAACTAATGATATACCTTGGTTATAGGAAAATGCTTTGTTCACTTTATACGTAATCTTATATTCGCTAGGATAATAAATGTATTCATTTCCCTGTTTAATCATGGTTTCAGCTCGCTGTGCTACGTCATTCGGAATAATCGGAGTTATGTCTATGCTTCTTCTAACCGCATCCGGCTTTATACCTGTATTGGCTAAATCTACTTCTTCCAGTGCTTGTTCAATAACATAAGGAGATCTAAGTTGACTTATGTCGAATTGAGTACCATCAGGATTAAGTCCCAACTCAATTCCCGGAAAATTCAGTTCAACAATTGCTACGACGCTTTTAGACTCTGGCAGCATTAAAAAGGTACCCACGCCAGTAACAACCAAAGCTATAATAGTTATTAGTGCTATTAACCACTTACCCTTCCAAACGGCCTCTAATATTTCCCTCAATGTTAATTCTTCCATATCCATCCCCTTTTCTTTTATATAGCGTTCAAAATGTTAAATACCTTGGTCTGACATTCCTCATGAATGAGCTCCGGATTCCAAACTATAATGATGGAATCATTCTCATTGCATTTTACAGTTTTGTCGATGTCACTTATCATTGTATATGGTTTGTGCAAGGAGTGTAGCTTAGAAACTATAATTTCATACAACTCATCCTTTTCACCATAAAGAAAGATTGCTGCTGAATTCCTCTTATTCTTCACTATCTGTTCGATCGCGCTTTCGATCTTAGAAATATGGTTATAGGATAAAATAATGTATTGATATGTTAACCGGGCTTTCTCCATAAGCCCTTTGGGTGTTAAAAAGTAGCGGATTGTTCTTGCATTTAGATGTTCTACTTTTAGCAGACCCTTATTGATTAGCCTTTTTATCAGTACATTCACAGCACCCAATGAGAGTCCTGTCTTTTTTGCAAGCTCTCTTTGCGTGATTGTGTCCTTGGATTCAACACATTTTAAAATTTCAAACTCGTTGGTCATCTTTCCTCTTATAGATATGGCTTCGCCCAGTGACATAATTTGTAGATAGAATCATTCTGTAATGCCGGTAATTCCAATACAGTCATTGATAACCCGCTACTTATGCCTTCGTTCGTATAGTTTGTCCTCTTCTTTCTTATACCAGGCCGTAACACTGGATGTAAGAAAAACGATTTTGTTCAACTTCTGAACAAAATCGTATCAAATTACAGTACTAAAGTCAATGTATTTTATATTGTGGTTTTATTACAGCTTTCATTTTGTTTAGGGTTCTTGTTTCTCCAGTATAAAGTTTTTATAGTTGGTACCTTCACCGGTAACCTTATAAGCGGTGCCGGAAAAATCAACAATCGTGTTCACTCTAAGCGTATATGGAACTTCGTATTCCAGATCATCAAACATCAATACTATTGTTTTTGCGTTGATATAGAGCACACTCAACGGAGCTTTTCTGATATTCATCCCCTGGTAGTTGTATTCCAAAGTATAATTATTTGGTAAGAGGTTTGTTTGGGTGAATGCCAGTTGTTTATCAAAAACCAATTTTACAGTATTTGTTGATACCGGTTTTACCTCTTTAAGGTTTGGGTTTGTTTTATCAACGTCAGAAGCATTAAACACCTTTCTTAAGGTAGTTCCAGCTTTGTTTCCCAAATAGTCTTTCATATCGAAGTTCACTTTAAGCTCATACTCTCTTTTTACTTCCAGATCATTATTATTAAAGAATAGTGTTACCTTATAAGGATGAATGTTTGTATCGTATAACACACCCTTCGGATACACTGTAGATGTTCCGTTCCTCAGTGAAATTGAATAAAAACTTATGATCTCGGCTGTGCCGGGATCTAACATGTTTGAAAAATACACATCTATAGTTTGCCTGTCAATGGGTGTTATATCAACAATACTCAGGTTATCAACAGAACCATAATCTGCGATTAAGGAATATGTAAGCTCTGTGATGTATTCCTGCTTGGTAACATCATTCAAGTTATTGATAGTTACGTAGTACTTTGCATCCTTCTGCAAATTCTTGCTTAACTTCAGATAAACAACTTCTCCAATCCTTAGTCCTTGCTCTTCAACTGTAGCACTTTCAATGGCAATCGGCTTTAAGTCTTTATCTGTTACGTAATAATTGAAGATCTGTTTGGCAAGAAATGGGTTTACCTCCTTGTTAAAGCTTAATAAAATAGTATCGTTCTCATATGGAATAACCTCCAGCACCTTAAAGCCATCTGCTTGTCCGGCAATAGCTGTAAAGGCCATCTCATCCCCATCCCCGTTATTAAGCCTGGCTGCATATGCACTAGTCATGTATCCTTTAATATCAACCCTATATTGCTCGCCTTCAGAAAATGAACCAGTTTTCAAAGATAAAAGAACACAATGATCTTCAGAGGTTATCGTTTTTGCAAGAAGCTGATCCTTTTCACCGGATGCAATTGTGTAATTCTCATTGCTAATGCTATAGTAAAGAGGATTTTCACTGTTAATATTAACGGGATGTGTGAAAAATAGCTTAATAGATTTCTCATTCAGAGGCTCTATTTTATTAATTCTAAAGAAGTCTGACTCTACTGTTTGTTGCATAAAACCGATAAACGCAGTGTATAAAGCTTCCTGAATGTTCTTATTCGTATCTTCAACCTTGTGCACCTCAACAGTATATTCCATGCCGGGGGTTTGCTTTTCTGTTTTCAGCATGATGTAATTATCATGCATTTCATCTATGCTGAATGCCAGTTCCTTGCTTTCATTATTGACCTGATAGATTTTTATTTTGTCGATTGCATTGATGTTTTCATTAAACAAAATGGTGATATTATTCTGATCGAAAACCAATAGCTCTTCAATTTCTGTAATTTTTTCATCTTCTATAAGCTTAAGCTGCACTGCTTTTTCCGTAGTTAAAACGCCTTCTGTAATTAACGTGTAAAACAATGCTTTGTTGGTTTTTATATTATCCAAACCCAACGCATTATACATGATGTTCACAGCGTCGCCGCGCTTAAATTCGGTATTGTCCTCTTCTTTTACGATGTAAGATATTTCTGTTACCAACCCTGTTTCGAATGCTTTTTTATATAGATTAACCCAAGTGTAGTCTTTATTAAATTCATAACCCAATACCCCGAGGATAATCTTGATAAAAGCTTTTTCTGTAATAAAGTCATTGGGCTTATACTTTCCATCTGTGTTGCCCAATAAAATTCCTTCCTTAGTACAGTAGCCGACATATGGAGCATACCAAGATGAGGCATCTACATCCGGAAAAGATGTCATGCTGTAGTTTGTCGCATTTAAAAGGACATGTGTTTCCTTACCAAGCATCCTGACCGCGAGTGCAGCTGCTTCACTTCTTGACAGTTTGTCATTCAGGCGGTAATCACCATTATAGCCTGTAAAAACCTTCAATTCACTTAGCAACAGTACTTTATCCTGCTGCGCAGCTGCTTTTGGAAGTGCCGATGAAATGGTTGCCATTGAAGCCATTAAAGAAAGTATTAATCCTACAACAAGAATAGTTCTTCCCCTTTTCATCTTTCGTTTCTCCTTTGCAAATAAAGTTTTACAACTTCATTATATCAATTTTTAAAAATATTGTATACCTGTTGGACAGGATTTGCTGAAATATGTTCCTCACAGTTACTATTCAGAGATATGTGTCTTAAAATGAGCGCAGTGACGTCACCCTGGGCGCAGTGATGGATCTTTTCAGTAGTGATGCGTAGATCCTTCACTTCGTTCAGGATAGCAGGCTGAGTCTGCTTACCTCTGAATAGTGACCCTCACCCACTATATTGGGGGCAGTGCACAGTGGCGCACAAAACGAAGCCACCGACTTTGCCGGTGGCTTCGTTTGCACAAAAAAACCGGGAGATTACTCTCCCGGTTTTTGGGGTTAGTTTAATTATCTTGCAGCTGTGATCGACAGGTCATCAAACTTGATAGTGTCAAACGCCTTCGGAGCATTTCCAGCTATATCAGTGATATAGTTGGTCTTGTCAGCGAGCTTAATGGTGAAGTCACCAGATACCTTATGGGTACCGTTAGGAACACCATTGGTCTTCTGTTCTGTGTAAGCAGTGGTGAACTGGAAGTTCACGGCATTATTGGTTATGTCGGTTACAACATAATCTTTACCGTTAACCAGTGTCTTGTCACCAACAGTAATAATGAAGTCTGAACCTGTGTAAGCAGTAGTCAGAGCTGTCTTCATGTATTCAGTGAACCTGAGTGTAAAGGTGTAGTTGAATGCGGTGCCAGTCTTATTAAACTGCAGATAATCCTTAACGCCTTCGCTGGTCTTGCCGTAATCGGTAGCGTCATTGCCATCGGTGTACAGTTCAGCAGCGATCTTGTCTGCAACTGCGGTTATGCCGGCTGCAACTTTTTCGCCATACTTGTTCTCAGTAACGACGTTGGATTGTGTTCCATCCTTGCCGTAGACTACAAATGTTACGGACGTATCTGCAAAGCCGGTAGCAGCACCCCATTCGAACGGCAGGTCTTCAGTCAGTTTGAGGGTAGCAACTGTCTTGCCCTTGTCATTAAGAGTTGTATCAACTTCAGCATAGTTCATGGTATAAACTTCGCCGGGTACTGTCTTCTTAACAAGGAAGTCTGCGATATCAAACTTAACTTCGTCTTTAAAGGTTACCTGGATGGTCTTGCGTGCTGTAGCTTCAACCTTGTCAATTGCAACAGTGGATGCTCCAGAGATTGCAACGGTAAAGGACAAAGTATCAACAGCTGTAGTATCAGCATCTGGTTGATATTGAACAAAGTTTCCGGCAGCATCAGCTACGCGGGCGATTGTTACATTTGCAGAGGTCAGGTCATAACCATCTTTGGTATCGTCAACAGACTTGGAAGGAATCTTAATTTCAACTGCCTTGCCATTGTCAACAACGGTAATGGTTACGTTCTTGATGCTCTTCAGGGTCTTTGTTCCGAACATATATTTCGCAACGTCATTGATAGAATACTGGCCTTCAGTTGCCATGGTTTCACCAAAGGAAACCTTCAGCATCTGGCCTTTTCCACTGCCATTATACAATTTAGCTGAGAAGTCCTTAGTCTTAGGAGTTGTCTTGTCAACTACTGTAAACGGTACTGTTACTTCAACAATTGCGTTTCCAGCTACGTCTTTAACGCCCTTAACAACCAGAGAATAGTCTCCGCCAAGGTTCTTGGACAGTGTCAGTGTAGCTACCTTCTTGTCAGTATCCAGGGCAACAGACTTAACAATGTCTTTCTGTTCTGCGCCTGTGTTGTCAAGAATGGTATAGTTGGAAGCTTTCTTGGTGGTGTCACTGCTGTCATCCATTGCTTCGTTGTATTTTACCTTAATTTCCTTTTCTGTGTCGCCTTGCTTAACTTCGGAAATTTCCGGAGCGGTTACGTCGACAACAACTTCAACCTGGATCATTTGCTGAGCATTCTTGTTGCCCCACAGGTCTTTTACAGCCTCCTTCAGAACGTATACATACGCGGTTCCAGGAGCAAGCTTCTTGTCGTTAGCGAATGTAACCTTGGTCTTGTTTCCGTCGATTTTTACGGTGGCTGCTAAGTTGCTTGCATTGGTGTGATACCATTCTTTCATAGCTTCGCCATCAAATTCAAGGTCTTCGTTCCAGATCAGGGTTACTTCTGTCGGCTTGGCATTTTCATAACCAACCACTACAGGAGCCTCTGCATCCTTCACTACGTTCAGGGAGATCAGCTTGCCGATTACGCCAAAGCCTGCATAGTCTTCAGAAGTACTCTTAACCTGAATGGTTACATCGCCTTCCGGCAGAGAGGAGTACAGCTTAACCAGAGCTTCGGTGTAATTCTTCTGCAATTTTGCTTCCTTAACATAGAGCTTGCCGCCATTAACAACAAATCCATCCTTGTTCAGGAAGTATGTTGTAACGTCGCCAACGGTAGTGGAGCTGTTTGACTTCATCGGTTCGGAGAAGATAACCTTGATGGTATCCTTACCAACAACCTGAGCGTCTACTACTGTCGGAATATCCTTATCAAGGAACTGAATGTCTTTCTGTGTGGTCTCGGCAATTGCGATACCAGCAGCTGACTTAACATTCTTGATGGTCAGGTCAACTTTGTCATCCTGAGCTTTTGCGTCAGCAGCTTTCAGTGTCAGAACAACGGTTACACCATCATCCTGAAGCTCTGCCTTGTCGATCGCGCCCTTGCTCAGTTTGTAGTTGTCAACTTTCTGTGCAGAATCTTTTTCTACTGCTTCGCTATAAACAACACTAATTTGGATGTTGTTGGTGGTGGAAGCGGTAAAGGTAAGTTCTACAGGAGCAGCTGTAGGAGCAACTGTAGGTGTGAAGAAGCCGGCAGCAGCCATAGCTTCGCCATCAACAGCGCCGTCATCTACTAGCTTTTGAGCAAGAGTAACGCCAGAAGCTGTTGTTCCGCCAAGTGCGGAAGCCATAACACCAACTGCAGCATCCCTGTTCATAACAGGAGTTGTGCCGAAGGTAACAGCATCACCAGCGGACAGCATTCCAACTTCAGCAGCCTTGGTCAGAACATCATCCCAAGCAACCTGATAGCCCATAGCTTTCAGGACGAAGTTGATGAATTCCTTACCGGTCAGGTCAAGCTGAGCACCAAACTTAACGTTCGGCAGAATGTTCGCGTCAATACCATTGGTAAGGCCGTTCTTTACAGCGTACGCTGCGTACGGTTTTGCCCATTCGGTGATTTCGTCAGCGTCTACGATCTTTGCAAGCTGAGTAGCAATTTCTTCTTCGGTCATGGCTTTAACTGCATCTTCTTTGCCTGACATACGAATAGCCAAAGCCAATCCAGCTTGTCTGTTCAGGGTGGTTCCTAAATCCGGTACATAGGATGTGTCGGAATTACCCTTGAAGAGGCCGAGATCGTAAAGCTTTTGCGCATCTGCTTCATACTGGAAGCCTTCAGCTGCAAGTGCGGGTACCATAACTGATGCAAGCATAGCAACAGTCATGATAACCGCGAAAAGCTTTTTGAGATTTCTCATGTTTAAAATCCTCCCTTTTGGAATTTGCGGAAGCAGACAGTTGATTTTGCAAAGCAGGGTTACGCCGCTTCCTTGAAATAACCTTGCTTTGTTTGCTTTATAAACTCAAGATAAGCCTTGCAACCTATCATGAATTTCAAAGTAATTATATCACCGGGGAATAGGGGCGTCAACAACGCCTGTATATGTGTAAACAAAATGTAACTTTATAACAAACAACCGTAACAAAACATCTACTCTGTATTTTGGGGTATTTTTCACCTATCACTAGGTGTACCACCAAAAGGATTTTTCCCGAAAAGCCAGAGAAGTACTTGTCCTACTCAGAGGGTTTACCAAATGTTTCAAAATGAATCTACCAAAATGTTTTATCGGCTATAACTAAACAATACTTTATCACAAAATTCTCTTGCCGCATAGTTGTTGCCCAATAAAAGACAGCACTGATGATGAAGATGATAATGTAAAAACCTTTGTGCGCAGATGTGCCGCCCCGGGCATCCCCTTCAGATACCAGGCCAGGTGCTTTCTCATTTCCTTCACGGCAGTGGCTTCACCCTTCAGGTCAATCAGCATCTGATAATGCTCTCGGATGATCCGGTATTTTTCATCGTCGGTTGGTCCGGGCAATAATTCACCCGTATATATATAATGAAGGATTTTTTGAAAAATCCAGGGGTTTCCCTGAGCGCCACGTCCTGCCATTACGGCGTCACAACCGGTTTGCTGCAGCATTTGCGCTGCATCTTCAGGTTGAAAGATGTCCCCATTCCCAATGACGGGAATGGTAACTGCCTCCTTCACCTGTGCGATGATTTCCCAGTCAGCTTTTCCGGAATAAAACTGGTCGCGGGTTCTGCCGTGGACAGTCACGGCTTTCGCACCCGCGTCTTCCGCCATTTTCGCAAACTCCACAGCGTTATTCCTGTCAAAACCCTTGCGGAACTTCACGGTAACTGGCTTTTCTGAAGCTTTCACCACTGCCTTTATGATCTGGGCTGCCAGCTTTTCGTTCTGCATCAGGGCACAACCTTCCCGGTTTTTTACGATTTTGGGGGCGGGACAGCCCATGTTCAAATCTATCACGGCGATATCCGGACGCAGATTGAAGCTTTGCACGGCCCTTGTCAGAATATCCGGCTCTGATCCGAACAGTTGCACCGCACAGGGCACCTCTGCCGGGTGAGTTTGGGTTAATGCCCCGGTCTTTTTGTCATTGTAAAACAACCCTTTTGCGCTGACCATTTCGGTATAGGTTAAGCCTGCGCCCATTTTGGCGCATTGGTACCGGAAAGGCATGTCGGTAACACCGGCCATTGGGGCAAGAAAAATATTGTTTTCAGGTGAAAAGGATCCAATTCGAATTTTTGTCTTCATTTCTTTCATGGATTGGTTATACTGCTCCTTGTAACAGGGTGCCCGCATTCCTCCGATATGATAAACCTGGGCCGGGCTTTTACTTCATTATATATTCTGGCTATATACATGCCGATCATCCCAAGGCTTATCATCAGGCAGCTGCCGATGATCAACAACAGCAGAATAACCGTTGTAAAACCGCCGATAGCAAGGCCCCTCAGCTTCATTGCCAGCGTTTGAATGCCCAGCACCACAGAACCTATCAGAAACAATATACCGATAAAGGTGACGAATTGAAGCGGCAAGGAAGAAAACGAAGTAAACGCACCAAT
Organism: Ruminiclostridium sp.; assembly: GCA_012523055.1. Classification (GTDB taxonomy): domain Bacteria; phylum Bacillota; class Clostridia; order DSM-8532; family DSM-8532; genus JAAYJG01. The sequence continues at coordinate 12,909 of JAAYJG010000460.1, forward strand.
TGCAAGTCGTATGAGTTTTAGTGGTGACCAACGGCTTTTTCCTGTTTCCCTTTCGGGCACCTTGAAAAAGACTTCGGCCCGGGAGTACCCTACCCATGCGGACAAGCCGCGGAAGAAGGTCTCCTTTTCGGGCATCTGCAAAAGCGCCTGAACCACCTTTTTGTCCAGCAGCTTGAAGTCGGACGCGTTTTCCAGGTTAAAACCCGACAGGCGGTGCATGATTTTATAGAACAGGGACGCGCCCAGGCGTGAAAAAGAGCTTTCCCGGCCCCTGTCCTCTTTGACGGCCTCCACCACCTCAATGCCTTTTTTCCAAAGCTCAAGCATCTGCGGAATCAATTCCGGCGGGTGCTGCAGGTCGGCATCCATGATGACGCAGGCATCTCCCCGCGCTCTGGACAGGCCGGCCATAATGGCGGCTTCCTTGCCGAAATTGCGGCTGAACCGGATGGCTTCAAGGCCGGTGATATTGTCCGACAGGCTTTTCAGCACCTGCCAGGTTTGATCCCGGGAGCCGTCGTCCACCAGAACCAGCTGATATTGCTCTGATGCTTTTTGAAGCATCTCGCAGATGACTGAGACGGTCTTTTCAATTTGCTTTTCTTCATTATATACAGGGATCACAACAGTGAGCATCTGAACTCTTTCCTTCACTTTAAATTTTCAGGGCTAAGCCCACAACTGTAAGCGGTTGGATTCTGTTAACTGTGCTGTCCGGCAGTTACGCGATTCTTTTTCTATAACAAAGGCAGCAGCCAAATTCACTTTATTTCATCAACTTATGCTCAGCAATTTCCTTCATATGATCTTCAAAAGCTTTAAGCTCAACGGGGTATAATTTCAATGTTTCGTCCATGTCTGCCGCCAAGTCCTCGCTCATATGGGCAACCTGCTCGGATGAAACCCCAGGGTGAATACCAATCTTCTCCAGCAGCCTCAGCATGCCTTTGACGGGTTTTGCGGGTATGGGCAGAACCCTGGATTTTTTACCCATGCTATGGCCTATTGTTTTAACCAGTTGTCGAAAAGACAGGGCTTCCTTGCCTGCGGCGTATATTGTAAGCCCCGGTTTGAATTCTTTGATCGCTGCGATGGTAAGCGCTGTCAATTCATTCAGGTGAATGGGCTGCTCTTTTGCCTTTCCGCTTCCAAACACAGGCACAAAGGGCAGCTTTTCAGCGTATCGGATGATTTTCCCCAGGCTTCCGGTTCTGCCCTTAAAAACAAGGGATGGCCTGAGGATCATATATTCCAGGCCGCTGTCGCGGATTTCCTGCTCTGCAGCCAGCTTTGATGCCGCGTAACAGCCCTTTGACTTCAAATCCACATTGATGGTGCTAAAAAACAGAACCCTGGGAATTTTGTTCACCTTACAAAACTCGATGACTTTTTTGGTACCCTGTACATTCACTTTGTCACACAGAGCTTTTGATTCGGTTTTAAAGTAGCCCGCAAGATGAACCAGAATATTGATTTCGGCATCTGTTTTTATATCCGGTAACCCCTCCAGATCCCCTAAAATCGGGTTCACTTTGGGAATAAACGGTATTTGTTCCTTTTGCCTGTACAGCGCAAACAGATTGTCCACCGTAGGGTCGTCAGACAGGGCTTGGACCAAATCTGTTCCGATAAACCCGGAAGCACCGGTTATAAATATATTCATGACAAGCCCTCCTTGCAGAAAAAGCGCTGATGATGAATGCAAAGATCCTTCACTTCATTCGGGATGACAGGCTGCGTCTGCTTTAAAAGAAGTTCCCATACTTCACAAGCTGCTTAATGATCCTTGGAAAATGAAACAGAATCACCCACTTTTTTCGCCATAACACACCTATCTCCCGCGCATCGTTATAAAAGCACGGAGTGTTTTCGTTGCACTCTGCAAGCCTTTTGCAGAAGGTTTTCCTGTCCTTGCGAAAAGTCTCCAGGCTGAAGGTTTCATTGGTAAATTCAATGCAGGGGCTCTTCACACCGGTTTCGGTCATCAGGAAGGAATACCTTGCCGCATCACACATCGGCA
>JAAYJG010000461.1 GCA_012523055.1 Ruminiclostridium sp.
TCGATATAAGGACCTTATCACTACGTGATAAGAACCTTGTTGCTGTGTGATGGTTTTGCCAAAGCAAAACCTGCTGTTGCAATAACAGTGTGTTGCGATTGCAAGCAATCGCTTCCGTTGTTATAATCTCCATTGTTTCCATTTGGTTGATTTTATTTCTCAATGTTAACTACAAATCTCTTGTTAGGCAGGTGTGTTTTACGGTATATTAGTGCTATAAACACATGCATTCTCACACATCAGATGCTTTTTCCAAAGGAGATGAGAAAAGTGAGACAATTACAGTTGGCGGCTAACATAGCGGAATACAGGCATCAATGCAAGGTTACTCAGGAAGAGCTGGCACAGTTTCTCGGGGTTACGAAGGCTTCGGTATCCAAATGGGAAAATTGGCAAAGCTATCCGGATATCACGCTTTTACCAAGGCTGGCATCCTATTTTAACATCAGCATCGATCAACTACTTGGTTACCACGCACAGATGACCAAAGAGAATATTAAAAAATACTATCATCAGCTGGCTTCGGATTTTGCCAATCTGCCCTTTGAACAGGTGATGACCAGGACGAACGAACTGGTCAAAGAGTATTATTCCTGTTATCCGTTTTTGCTTCAGATGGTGATCCTTTGGATGAATCATTTGAAAATGGCTGGCAGTGAGGACAGGCGAAAGCATATACTGCAAGATATTCGGCACCTGTGCGACAGGATTATTTCTGAAAGCTGCCACTCCGTTCTTGCAAGCGACGCGACTGTTCTTCGAGCCATGGCACAGCTTCAGCTGAAAGAAACGCAGGCTGCCATTGAAAGCATGGAAGAAATATTGGATCCCAAAAGGCTGACAATGCAATGCGAAGGTTTGCTGAGCGAAGCATACCGCATGAACGGGGAGCCGGAAAAAGCTGAAAAAGCAATACAAATCAACATATTGATGCATTTGATCGGAATTCTCTCCAGTGGCTCTCAATATTTGTCCATGCATTTGAAAAATACGAAATTGGCTGAGCTCATCATCAACAGGTTGGAAAAATTGATGGAGATCTTTGAAGCAGACAGATTACATAACAACACAGCCCTTGTCATCTATTATCAGGCTGCTTTGTTTTATTGTATGCAGGAAAAGAAACCGGAAGCCCTGGAAAAGCTGAAGAAGTTCGCAAATTGCAGCATTGATATGATCGAACAGGGAATCAGGCTGCATGGAGATGATTTTTTTACAAAGGTTGATGAGTGGTTTGCGGAACTGGATTTAGGTGCGGGTCCGGTGAGAAACGAAAAACTGATCGTTACGGATATTCTTCAGATGCTTGAAAATCCTTCGCTTTCCATCCTGTTTGATACAGAAGAGTATCAACGATTAAAGAGAACTCTTTACAAACGTTTGCGGAAAGATCAGTAGATTTTCTGCAAGGACGGAAAATAAATAAAACTTGCCACATTACTTCGAATGGCAGTGAGTATGTCACTTCAATAGGGAGGGTGAGAAAAATGTTAATTGTTAAAGATTTCAGTAAAACCTACAAGGGAGGCAAGAAGGCCGTCGATAACATCAGCCTGCATGTACAGGCAGGAGATATCTTCGGTTTCATTGGTCATAACGGCGCGGGGAAGAGCACAACTATCCGGGCGGTGGTTGGTGTTCTTGATTACGAAGCGGGGGAAATTCTAATCGCCGGTCACAATGTGAAAACAGAACCACTGGCCTGTAAGAAAGTTACCGCATATATACCGGACAGCCCGGATCTGTATGAGCATTTAACCGGCATTCAATATTTGAATTTCATATCGGATATCTTTGGGATTCCTGCTGTCACACGGGAAGAGAAAATCAAAAAAACCGCCGATGCCTTTGAACTTACAGGGGACCTGGGAGACCTGATTTCTTCCTATTCTCACGGCATGAAGCAAAAGCTGTCCATCATTTCCGCCGTCATCCATGAACCGAAGCTGTTGGTGCTCGACGAGCCCTTTGTTGGCCTTGACCCAAAAGCATCGGTTGTGTTAAAGAAAATCATGCACGAGCTTTGTGCATCTGGTAGTGCCATTTTCTTCTCAACACATGTATTGGATGTGGCAGAAAAGCTTTGCAACAAAGTAGCGATGATTCACCATGGAAAGCTTGCGTTTGCTGGAACAATGGAAGCGCTGCTGAAGGAGAAGGAAGGCGGATCTCTTGAAGGGATCTTCATGGAAATTATGAACAATGGACAAACGGAAGCATGAGGAGAGGTGGGTTTATGAATACTGTTAATGCAAAAACAGCTGGAAAAAGCCTGTGCTGGCTCCTCGTGAAAAACCGACTGACAGCCCAGCTTGGCATCAATGTTTTTCGTTATGAAAAAGATAAGCGAAAAAGAACGAACAAGATTGCAACCGCTGTGGCCATTCTGTTTTGCCTGGTCATGGCTGCCGTTTACTGTGGTTCAATGGCCTATGGCTATGCTTATTTGGGGTTGACAGAACTGATACCCGGAATCGCTTTGATGATCAGCAGCCTGATGACGCTGTTTTTTACAATGTTCAAAACGAACGGAGAGCTTTTTGGCTTTAAGGATTATGACCAGGTCATGTCGTTGCCAATACCGCTCAAAACCGTTATTAACAGCCGGTTTATAAATATGTACCTGTGGAATACCTTTTTCACGCTGATTGTGATGGTTCCAATGGGCATTATATATGCTTTCTTCGCAAAGCCATCCTTTGTTTTTTATCTCTTTTGGCTTGCCGGATTCTTTTTGACCTGTTTGATTCCAACCACCATTGCCGCTGTATTAGGGGCGGTGATTACGGCGATTTCTTCCAAATCCAGATATACCAGCACTATTGCTACAATCCTGTCGATTGTTTTTGTGATTGCTGTGATGGTACTCCCAATGCTTGCTGCCTCGGGAGATACAGGCCCCGGTCAGCTGTTTGATTCTGAAACCGGAAACATAAACGAGGAAGCTTTTTCTGCATTGGCTCCCATGCTCTCAGATACCATCTACAGGATATACCCTCCGGCAATACTGTTTACAAAAGCAACAGTAAACGGTAATATACTTTCTTTCCTGCTGTTTGCAGGGATTTCCGTGGGCTGGTATGCGCTTTTTGTTCTTGTTTTATCGATGAACTACAAACAGCTCAACACCGCATTAACCACCCATCACAGCCGGGCTGATTACAAATTGGAAACGATACAGCAGGGAAGTATGCTTTTTGCACTGTACAAAAAAACGATCCTGCGCATTCTGAAGTCGACCATATGCGCGACAAACCTGTTGATCGGTTGTGTTCTTGCGGTGCTTCTGGCGGCAGCCATGGTGATCGTCGGGCCTGAGAAAGTGATGCAAAGCCTGGAAATGCCAGGTTTCATGGATATCGCCGGTAATGCGGCGAGCTATGTCATTGCAGCCATGGTGGTGATGACCAATACAGCCGCAGTCTCACTTGCACTGGAGGGGAAGAATATCTGGCTGATCAAATCCCTGCCGATACCGCCAAAAACCTTATATGACAGCTACCTGTTGTCCAACCTGACCTTTACGGTTCCAACATCCTTGATCTGTTCGCTGTTGTTCAGCATTTCCTTAAAAACAGGGTTTGTTGGAACAGTGCTGATGTTCCTGACACCGTTAAGCTTTTCACTGTTCACTGCAACAGCCGGTATTTTTATCGGGAACCGAATGGCCTATTATAACTGGCAGGATGTGACCCAGCTTGTTAAAGGCAGCCTGATGAGTATGCTTGGAATGCTTGGCGGCATGCTTTTGGTCGTGGTGTGCGCAGTCGTCGCCAATAGCGGCATTCTTCCGATTTCTGCAAGCCTTGCTACCTTCATTTTGAATATCTTATTTCTGGTATTGGCAGCAGTTGTTTATGAGAATGAGAGCAAGCACCCGGTGAGGTGATGCTGGGTTTCAGTGGAAAGCAAGTGCGTGGTGAACTGATATTGGGTCTCACAGGCAAGCAAGTACCCGGCGAGATAAACCGGGCTTAGCCAGCAAGCAAGCACCTGAGATGAACTGAGTTTCACAGGAAAGTAAGTGCGCGGTGAGGTGATGCTGGGTCTCACAGCAGTGCGCTTTCCGGTTTTGTATGTCGTATTACTATATCTGACTTGCTTCGAATTTGCTCGGTCTGGAAGTATTGTTCCTCCATGGGGATCCATTGTGATGCAAAGACCTGCGCATACTCCACACCATCTCTCTTTACGATCCTGTTCATCTGCTCATCAGGTGAAATATCACAAAAAACCCGGCAATCCATATAGTCACCAAAAGCTGGGTGACAGCTATAGGAGCCTTCAACGATACGCCACATGCCGCTTTGTATGAAACGGGGCTCACCATAGTCCATTGTCCCGCAGTCAAAGCGGCGATAAGAAAAGCTTTCGTTTTTCTTCAGATATGGAAGAACCTCCAGCTGGAAACGTTCATAATGGATGTTCCCTCCGCTTTGCACAAGCCTTTCTTCGGTGCGTAGTTCCATAGGCAGAAAGAAATCATCCATATAGATAACACCTGCATCTAAAACCTGGGATAACAGTGTTGCTGCAGTTGATTTTCCTGCGGCAGCCCGCCCGTCGATTGCAATCACTTTTGGCTTTTCGTTGTCGGATAAGGCCACGAGTGCCTGCAAAACAGGAAGAAGCGTCACAAACTCACTTTTTACAATGCGATAAGCCGGATGCTCAGTTGCACGGTAGATTTCGCTGTGGTGAACAGGACGTATGCCATCCGTAATATACCCATCCATGTATGCGTGCCAGGCTTTGCTGCTGAAAGGCAGATTGGCACTATTTGCACAGGCAGTGATGATGTCGAGGTACTCCATAAAAATAACACCGGCATGCTCTCTTTTTCTCAGCGCGGAATGGTAAAACATTTGAAACAACCATTCCAGCGGCAGATTCAAGCGTTTCCAGGCAGCAAGGTTACATCTGCAATATTCGTCACAAACAGGCTCGAACACCTGCATGCTCTGTGGCAAGGTTTGCTCAAACTCTTTCCACAGATATGCCCATGCTTTATCCAAGTCCATCAGAATATGCTCTGCACCAAAGGCTGCCTGAAAGCATAGCTTTACCGCATCCTGTGGTGTCATGGCAGGGTGCAGCAAAGCTTGTTGTTTTAAGTACTTTACAAATGATGTACCACTCATGATTCAGCACTGGAAGGGTACCGTTGGGGTATCAGCCTTGCCTGCATCAGTGCATATACAACTGTCGGAATAAGTACTAGCTGGATGACTAGTGCAGGCCAGCAGGTGACAAAATAGCTGGTTACCCAGGCGGTGATTGAGTATTTTCCTGCAGTAAAAATTAAAGCTTTGGTAAGCCCCGCAACAATGCGTCCTGCAAGCATGGAGAAAACCAGACTGATGTATAGATCCACATATAGTTTTTTCGTGCATACAACACTCATGATCAACCCGCAAACCAGCCCGTAAACACCAAGCTCGATCATCATCGGCGGCAAATAGGCCATGGGCGGCATTCCCGTGATGAGGGTGGAGAGCAGGGACCCGGCAAGACCGCAAAGCAGCCCGAAAGGCCAGCCGCAGATCAGCCCGCATAAGAGAACAGGGATGTGCATTGGGCTGAATATGCTGCCTGCATCCGGAATGGAATGGAACAGCATGGGCAGAACAACGCATAATGCAGTACATACTGCAGTAATAATGGAGCGTTTCACAGAAGACATTTTTGGCATCGGATATTCCTCCTTAATATGAGTAATTATATCAAGGCTCCTGTTCGTAATTTTTTCAACGCTCAGGATTGAAAAACGTCTGATAGCAGGTGCCTGATTACCGAATACAACGAGGGATGATGAGCCCTCGCTCACCTATAAAGTATTTCTAGCCAGAGGCTAATAACGTGAGCATGCGAGTATTAATTACCTCAAAAAAGCTTGGTTGATCACAAGCTAAAGCTTGTTTCTCGGCTTGCGTCCTGGCTGCTTGCCCATGCAGCCTGTGTGTTGCAATTGCTTTTGTTGCTAAAAAAACCTCACCGAAGCAGTAAAAACTGAATAAGGAAGACTGAAGCACATACTGCTAAACTGCTATAGTCTTGCAGCACAAGGGGTTCGCTTTTCCGCCAGGTGCGGTTTTTGGCATTGCGATAGCCTCTGGCCTCCATCGCAAGGGACAGTTCATCCGCCCTTCTGAAGGCTGCTATAAAAATGGGTACTACCAACGGAATATAGCTTATCGCCCGTTCTGACAGCTTCCTGCTTTCAAACCGCGCACCCCTGGCTGTCTGCGCCATTTTGATGACCTGGGTTTCTTCAATCAAAACAGGGATATACGCAATGGCCACACTGATGATCATGGCCGCGTCCTCTGTCGGAACACCAATGAACTTCAGCGGTTTCATCAGGTTTTCCAATGCCGTTGTTATCTGCGTGGCCGAAGTGGTTGATGTCAACAGGTTACCAAGAATTAAAATGAGCGCCACATTTATCACCACGATTAAACCCTGTTGAATCCCTTGCATGGACAGATGAAAAATCCACCATGAAGCCAGTGCATTCTCGTTATCAAAGAACAGAGCGTTCATACCAAAAATGACAAGAAAGAAAAGCCACATTCGTTGAACCGAGCAAACAACACAGCGTATAGGCAATCCTGACAGCAGGATGATCACAAAAATCGTAACAAGCATTAATGCATATCCCCAGGCAGAAGATGAGCCAATAACGGCGGCGATTAAAATAAACACACACAGTATTTTAGCCCTTGCATCCAGCCTGTGGATCAGCGATTTTCCCTGGATGTATTGACCTGCCGGAAGTGTTCTCATGCCAGCGCACCTCCGGTCAATTTCTTCTTTAACGCGTTCAGCAAATCATCATAGGTGACGATATCCGAGGGTAAAACCATATGGCGATCCGATAACAGCGATACGATTTTTTGTGATTTTGTTCTGCCAAATGCACCGGAATTCATTTGATGAAGCCTTACAAAAACCTCTTTTGTTTCCCCGCTGTCTATCAGCCTGCCGCTGTCAAGCAGCAGCAGATGTTTCGTATGTTCACAGAGCGCCTCAAGGTTGTGTGAAACCATCACAATGGTGGTTCCAGCCTGGTTCATTCGAGTCATAAAGTGTAAAAAGCTTTGTCGCCCGTAGGGGTCAAGCCCTGCAATCGGCTCGTCAAAGAGCAGTATTTTCGGCTTTGTGGCCAATACACCGGCAATGGAAACACGTCGTTTCTCACCGCCGGAAAGTGCGAGTGGAGACTGGCTGCGGATTTTCTCAAATTCAAAGCCCATGGTTTCAAGCGCCCATTCAACACGCCCGTTTAAATCCCTGCGGCTTAAACCGCTATATTTAAGACCAAAGGCGACATCCTTTTCAACAGTGGTTTCAAAAAGCTGAACCTCCGGGTACTGAAACACCACACCGATGGTTTGCCTGAGGATGCTTCTGTTATAACCCTTTGCGTGGATATCCAGGCCATTTACACGGATTTGTCCGCCTGTGGGAGACAGAAGCCCGGCAATCAGCCTCACAAGTGTTGTTTTGCCACAGCCGGTATGCCCCATGATACCCACGAAATCGCCGTCTTCAATAGAACAGGATACATCTTTAAGCGCATCTGTTTTCTCCCCGGAAGGCTGTATATATGAATAGCTTAAACTTTCTATCGTAATTGGCATATTTCTTCAGCAAGCTCCTCACTTGTTAATGGACAGCGGCCTAAACGGATACCTGCCTGCATCAGGTCATAGTAGAGCCTTACCGGCATTGGCACCATTAAGCCCGCCTCATGCATCAGCTCCGGGTTAGTCAGAATTTCTTCAGGGCTTCCACAGGATAAAACCCTGCCCTGATGCATCAGGATTATTTTATCCGCCGACACGGCTTCCTCTACATAATGGGTAATTGCGATGACCGTTTTTCCGGCTGTGTGCAGCTTGTGCATGATGTTCAGCACTTCCTGCCTTCCATCCGGATCAAGCATGGCAGTAGCCTCATCGAATATGATGATATCAGGTTCAAGTGCCAGCACACCCGCTAAAGCAACGCGCTGCTTCTGCCCGCCGGAAAGCGTATTTGGCGTGCGCTTTTCATAGCCTGTCATATCAACAAGCTCCAAGGCTGAATTCACCTTCTTCGGAATATCATCACGTGGCACTTCATAGTTTTCCAGCCCAAAGGCGATGTCTTCATCGACACTGGATGAAACAAACTGATTGTCGGGGTTTTGAAAAACCATCCCGCAAATGCGGCGCAAAAGCCAGATTTCTTTCTGGTTGGAAACGTCAATCTGTGCGACGGTAAGCTGGCCGTGCTGAAGCTGCAGCAGTGCATTGAGGTGTTTTAGCAGTGTTGATTTGCCTGAGCCGTTACAGCCAAGAATGACGGCAAACTCTCCTTTGTTGATTGAAATATCAACATCATGGAGGGCAAAGCAATGAGCGTTAAAGCTATATGAAAACTGAATATTTCTCCCATCAACAATCACAAAGTTACCTCACAAGCATACCAGAGTTATCCCATCAACAATCTCAAAGCTTTCTCACATGCAATACCAGGATTGCTTATTAACAATCGCATTGCTTCCCCACAATACTATGTCAATGGGCGTCCGCGCAACTTTAGTTTTTGCCAGCATGGCTGAAATACTCCATTCGGGCAGAATGCCTGGCATAAACAAAAACCGCGGGGGCGACACCTCCTGCAGGAAGTTAAATCACCTTCGCGGTAATCAATCCAAAAATATTGGTTAGTCTCCCCGGCCAGCACCCTTCGCCAGAGAAAACTACGCATACAGACAGAGGAGTTGGAGCTTTAATAAACAGCCCGACGACTTTCTTCTGAGAGCCGATATTCCATCGTGGAATGCGTAAAATATACCACATTTCAAATCAAAAAGCAATCCTGTCAATTTAGCCAGAAACCAAAAAAGTTAGTGTATAATTTCTGAAGGCAGGAAAGATGGCAACTGTATAATAATGTAAAATAATAAAGGGAAGAGATAAACTCTTCCCCAATCCATCAAAATCATCTACAATGGAATTTACGAAAAAA
>JAAYJG010000462.1 GCA_012523055.1 Ruminiclostridium sp.
CACAGCTGAAGCATGAAAAAATAAATTAGAGCAAATCTGACGTTACTTGTTTATCAGCGAACACTTTCCCACTCAATAAAGGTCTACCAACATCAGATGCCCTTATCCAGTAGAGCCTTAATACTACCAAAATACCTTGTTGTCAAAACCATACCAACACCAATAAAGCCTTACGGCTTCTTCGTTTTTTTATTTCATTCATCCTTTTGATTAAGCAAACCTCAATTGATAATTGCATTCAGCCGCTTGTCGGACTGCCTCCCTATCAAGAAGAATACAGGATAATGCATTCCGTAAGCAAGTAATAAATCCTCGGATGCCAACAGCTTTCACTCTTGGTAACAGTAACTCACTATTGCATGCAATAGCATTCAGCAAACGAGCAATTTTCATCAGGTAGTGGTACCCCTCCATGGCATTCCATGTAAAGGAGTAGCAATGTTCGTACTCATATCCCTGGTGTTTTTCTGTCAGAATATTATTCTCGATCCGCCAACGATATCGTCCCATACGAGTACACCGCTCAAACATATTCTTCTTTGATAACGGCTCTGATGAAAGCCAGCAATATCGAGTCTGTTTGTTTTCAATGGTTCCGGTACTGCGACTATGGCTTTCCACCCAGCTTTCATGGCAATAGGCTACATGAAGCTTTTCATTTTGACGTCTCTTATCCTTATCTTCAAATTCATAATCAATGTCATTAGCCCAAGTATATAACTGAGTACGGTCTCCCCACATCACGTTCAGACTGTCCTCGGGAGATAGTCTCATTAACCCCATGGCTTCATGCCACACATCCGGAAGAGAGCCCTCCTTCAGGGTTATCATATATCCCCATCCATATTTACGGCATGTTTTAATTACTGGGCCACAAGCATACAGGCCATCCATCAAAAGGGTTATTCGTAATTTGGGAAAGGCCTTTTTCAACCGTTTCGCCAAACGAGTAAATGCCTTTCGCTCACAATCCTGCTTACTGTCTCCGTCCCAATCGCTTTCGTTTTTCAAAAATTCACTCATCAGCGGTAACGTCATACCATTGTCTAAAACCAGTACTGATTCCAAAACGTATACATAATACTGGGGCTTCTTTTCTGTTCCCACATGACGCTCCAGATACTCCTTTTCCAACTGATAATCTCTGTAAAGTTTCTGTGTGCCATCAATCGCTACTAAATAATTCTTTTTTACTAAATATCTTCGAAACTTCTTCCTGCGGATTAAATCATTTACCAGCTCGATCATACATTCCTGGATTTCACAGACTTCAATAACCTCCAGAAATCTTGCCAAAGTATCGGCATGGGGCAGGGTCTCTAACTCCGGAAACATCGCTTTCATGTTCTCAAATCGAATTTTGTCTATGGAACGATTGGCTTCCCGTCGTGAGCCGATCTGTTGTACAAACATCAGAATTCCATAGAGCAGCAGTACCGTGTGCTTGTGTTTCACACTCCCGGGTCTCCTTGGATCTCGGATACGACTTAGTTTGCTAAGCAGTCCTGGAAGTAATTTGCGATATACTTTTGTTGCATCTTCAGCCAGACTTTGTTTTTCGGATAGTTCGGTTTCGATGCTGTTCTCCATGTTCAGGCGATTGGGTAAAGCGTTTTTCTTCTTCCTTTCCTGATAATACACCCGCTCTGCTTTCCCTTTTTTAATATTTTCAAGCATCTTGGTTTCCCGGTCTTCCTGCCTCTTTTTTCGTCGTTCTTTACTGCTCATCTGGATCCACCACCTTGTAGGCCTTTTTACCACGCAAGCATTCCTTGAAATCCTTTTGTAGTGGGTACATAAAAATGGCTTTTCGGGATAGAGCATACTCGCCATGTCGGTCCATCCGGCCTCGACCCTGTGTCTCGCCAAGATATATCCAATTGGCTGCTTTATAGCAGGTTCCCTTAAAATGCTGCAGGTCAACAAATGTTTCCAATAGTACCGGTGCATAGCAGTATTCCCGAAGCCAGTCCTCCTGGATCTGTCGAGCGCCTATTGCCAAGGCTTTACTGGCTAGATTCTTGATCTTTACCCATGGAAAGATCAGATACCGACTATTGTTGACAATTAGATGCAATCGTTTTTTTCGGTCTTCCACATTCCATCCAATCCAACGATCTCGTTCTGCCAGTGCCCACGCTGATGCTGAAAATTGTAAGCAACCCAGTTCCCGTTCTCCACTTCGTATGAAGTAATGTAACCGTGAGCCAAATACCCTTTTGTCACCCAGCATATGGTATTGGCTGACATACGCCCGCCAGCGATTAAGGTCTTCGCCGACTCTGGCTATATCAAGTGTAATTGTTCCATACTCTTTCACATTACCGACTATATCTTCATTGGGTTTACTGATTTTCAATTCTGAGCTCTTTTTCTTATTGTGTCGGTTTTGTACCTGTAGCTTTGGTAATTGTATTACTCCTTCCGACTCTAACTGTACCAGCATTTCAATACATTGCGGTGTCTTACTTCGCCCAGCTGGTGTTGTCCACTCCAATATCTCACACAGGGTTGCTGCAAGTTCAGTTCTGGATAGCTGAGGAAATCTTTTGCGTACCCATTTGATTGTTTCAATATCTTCAGGGCTGATTGCCCTGCCGGAGAATACCCTGATAGTATCATCCAAGATGCGTCACCCACCTTTCCAATACTATCATAGCAAACCCTGAAATGAATGTCCAGCACTATTTTGCGACAAAATTTACTTTTCCCGTCCTAGATCCTTTACTGTTTCAATGCTTTTAATTTGATGCTTCAGCTCTGTCCTTATGTAAAGAGATTGACCCATTGCTACTATTCAAAAGTCAGCAGGCACAGATTTTATCCTGAACAAAGCTAAGGATCTTCACGTAACGCACGATAAGATCCTTCGCCGCGCTGAGGATGACATCACTGTGTACATGTTCAATGAGCGCTTGCGCGAATTGTGCGCCAAAACGCGGGCGCTGAAAGCGCCTTCCTTATGCGTTTTGTGTGTAACTAGTTCATAATTATCTCTGATAATTATGAACGGTCTGCGAGCATTTTATCAAATGCCCTCCAGTGGGGGATTGTACCCGCCACTGAAGCAGAAATCGATTTATCCTCCGCCTGGGGCAGGGGTCTTAGGGCATTTGATAAAACACATACTCTGAAAAGTAACGACCCTTTTTTTGTTCCGAGCGACCCGAAAATAGAAAGACCGGATTTTATCCGGCCTTTCTTTCATCCTTCTTGTATTTTATTCGTGTAGCTTCTCCACCTCGTATGTGTCTTTCAGCCTTATTCTCTTCCAAAATTCTTTTAACCTGTTTTGCCATGGATGGATTAAGCTTC
>JAAYJG010000463.1 GCA_012523055.1 Ruminiclostridium sp.
CCGACGAAAACAACCCCGAAACAAACCAAAATGTGAACGTTATTGTAACCACCAATAAGGAAACCACCTTTATTGGCGGAAGGGATGCAATGTCAATGCAAAAAGAGATGGAATATCGTGAAAACGGGTTGTTCAACTTTAACCTTCAGGCGAAAAACAGTACTTCCGCTACCTATGGTGTGGATATTAAGCTGATAGACAAAACGCCGCCGGTGATTACACTGGATAATGGCTCAGAGTTGATTTTTATCGAAGGCATGACCAAAGAACGGGAACCAATGTATGCCTATGACAGGGCTAAACTGATGGATTACCATGCTTATGATATAAAGGATGGTGTTCGGGTTGATTTAACCGATCAGGTGAAAATCAGTTATGGTGTCGGGGGACGTGTGTTCGACCCGGACAATATCAATAACAATGAATTTGTACGAAGCAATCCCTATTATGTGGAGTATACCGTATATGACGCGGCCGGAAACGGTACAACCCTGCGCAGAACCATTCGTCTTGTTGGCTTCTATGACACCATTGCACTGGTGAACGGAAGAATGCCGGACAGCACTAATGTGGCTACGGTTATGGGTGACAAAATTGAGATTTCTCTGAAGAACTTTAGCGGCATCGCCTATGCGCGTTACGAAAAAGGTATCTTCACACAGGGGCAGATGAAAACCCAGGGTATTTCATTAACGCAGCGCAATGGCATATTTACTGTTGATAAAGCTGCCGAAGGTTGGTACACGGTTTATGTCCAAACCGACAAGAGGGATTACTTTAATATTCTTATATATGTTGTGCCTCAAAATGAAGAGAGTCAGGGGGAGAGCAAATGAAACGCAACCGATTATTATCAAGACGCATATTAAGTATATTTGTTGCTTTAGTTATGATGCTAACGATGTGGCTGCAGAATATTCCTGCGAATGCGGCGTCTATTGGAGATGAATACGCCATAGCCAACGACTACATCCGGTATAGCTTCAACGCAAGGACAGGCGGGTTTTCCATTGAAACCAAGGATGGGCATCCGCAGAAAGCCTTTGACAACAATATCCCGCTTCTTTACAAGGAGGATCGAAGCAGAAGCAATGGAACCTCCTTTACCACCATTCGTATTGACGGAAAGGATTACATCTTTGGTCAGGAGTACGGGTGGTTTGGGATTGATACACAGCTGCATGCGCCTGTAATTTCCAATGAAGGGCAGATGCTGAGTGTTTCGTGGGATATTAAAAACTACACGGTTACGCAAAATGTGGCCATCTCTCTTGATGAAAACAATCCTCTTTGCGGAAATGTGGGAATCTCATATACCGTTATGAATCATTCGGGCAGTGATGGAAATGTGGGCATACGGATGCTGCTGGATAATGCGTTGGATTCCAATATTGATGCACCGTATGTGATGGTTAACCAGATATCGCCCACACTGGTTGAAACTGAATATGTGAATGATATTCCACAGCAGATAAGATATATGGACTCACTGTCATCACCCGATAAAATGGCATATGTACTATTGAACGGATGGAGCGGTCAGGACGATATTATGGTGGATAGGGTTGTCGCAGGACACTGGGTGAACCTTGCAAACACCCGTTATGATTATACACCAAACCCAAGCTGTGATTTTTCCAATTATTCAAACGAATATCTGGTTCCAGATACCGCAACTGCTTTTTATTGGAGTGAAAAACCGTTAAAAGCCGGCGAAAGCAGAGTGTCGGAAATATTGTATGGTATTGGAAATTTTGCGGCAGAGCTGAAAGAGCAGCGGCTGGCAATCAGTATGAATGTTGGAAAGGTTGAACTGGACAGCAGCAAAAAAGCATACCACAATGACGGAAAATTCAGCATGGTCATCTCGCTTGATAACAGCGTAAACAATGCCCGGCAGCTATTAGAGCCGTTTGTTGTTCTATCGGTGGATGAAGGTCTTGTATTTGAAGCTACCGGAACCCGGGAGTACAGGGTTGAAATCAGCGGCGGGCTGAATATTGGCACTGTCTTTGACATCCCTGAGGTTGTAATTGTCGCTGACAAGCAGGCACAAATCACATCCAGACGTATTGTTGTATCGGTCAATGCCACCGAGGTGGTGGATGATTTTACGCAACAGCATGTGGAATACAGTACAAATACCAATGTGCTGCTGCCGGCTGTGGGTGGGCTTTTACCTGATATTGTAATGAATCAGGTGAACCCCGAAACAGTTTATTACGAAGGTGAAAAGAGTATCACAGTATCGGGTGACATGAAAGCGCTCAGTGAAGCGCTTGCCGCAAGTGATGGCTGGAACCTGTATTTGGTTTCCTCTGCCACCCGGGAGCGGATACACATTGAAAAGAAAATGATAAGCTTTGTTGAAGAAGGCAAGACTATGTCCTTCTCGACCTCAGAGCCGTTTGTGGTTGGAAAATATGATATTCTTTTTGAGTTTAACAATCAGGCATTGATTACTTCCTTTGGCAGAAAAATAACCGCATCGGTGCAGTTGAATGTTTCAGACAACCCACTTGACCGATGCGCAAGCTACGGTATTGTTGCAATGATTCGTTTTGAACATCCGTCAGATAACAGGCAGACCTATGATTTTATCAGTTTCAACAGCGAATCCGAATTAACTACGTTTAAAGAAGGAAAAAGCGTGAAAAAAGGTCTCGTACACAGTGGGATTAAATTCGAGGACAGCTCGGAACTGCTGCTGACGGTGCGTGGAAAGCTGCGACAGATGACCGACAGCAAGGGTAAACCCTTCTACCAGGCAAATAAGAATGATTGCGATATTACCATTAACAGTATCCTGACCTATGGCGGGGATGAACCGCTGAAGCTGACGGCTGACAAAGACGGCGCTGTGCTGGCTGGTGACGGTACGATTAGAGTGATAAGCTCTATTAATGTCTGGCATAATGAGTGGGAGTTTGCGGCAGAAAACGGTACGAAGGTCACTTTGGATCGGGATGAGGTGGGTGAAGACGGTGCCGAAGCCTTTTCGCTTTCTTTAGTAGGCGCCGGCTCAATGATACAGTACCTTGGCGGTTTTTTAATTGATTTGAAGTTTGGTCAGATGACTGAATCAGATGGTATGTATGGTATCAGCTTTGGCGGGAAGATTACGCTGCCGATAAAAGCGCCGGACAAGAAGGACGGCGGAAGCAGCAGCGGAACCGGCGGAAGCGGAAGCAGCAGCGGAAGCGGCGGAAGTGGAAGCAGCAGCGGAACCGGCGGAAGCGGAAGCAGCAGTGGAACCGGCGGAAGCGGAAGCAGCAGCGGAACCGGCGGAAGCGGAAGCAATGCCGGAAAAGGTAGTACCGGTACCATAAAAGATCGTATTGCCGGTCTTACCTCCGGAAATGAAGACGACGAACCCGAAGAAGGCTCCATTACTGCTGAGATAGAGGATGTGCTGTTCGGGCAAAAGGGTGAAGACATAGGATTTTTGGGAATTAACACTACTCTTACAGTCAAACTACCCGAAAATGTGATGGGCGCCATGGTGAAGAACGCCTTTGGTATCGAAGCCGAAGTCACCATCAATACTATTGATAATTATTACAGAATCGAACTGGGGTTGGAGCTGACAATGCTTGAATGTCAAGGGAGCATTGCGTTTAAGCAGGTTCCAATTAAATCAGTGCCGCGTATTATTCCTGATGAATTGTTCTTTTATCTTGGCGGATCCTTTATGAAAATCCCCATTGTTCCGCCCTATGTGTTTATGACCGGTCTTGGAGGCGGTTTCTCGGGTCTGGCGGATACGTTAAGCGATGATACCATGGGCGAGCTTCCGCCTATAACGATAAACCTTAAGACACAGCTTGAGCTTATTCAATCCCTCGTTGGTGATTTTGAACTGGAAGTAAAGCTGTCAGGATTGAAATTTGACGGGGAATTGAAGCTAAAGGGTGATGATGACGGAAAGATCATGAAAATGACCTGCGGCATGGCAATCCAATGGATAACACCATTCTATATCAACGCACATGGAACTATAAGCATTTGTGAAGGTGTTCTCAGCGGTGGTTTTACCATAAAAATTTCCGATGGTTATTTTTACGGATATGTTTTTGCCAAAGTGTTTATACCCGAAGATATTCCGCTGGTGGGCGGTATGGAGCTTGCAGGGGTTGAAGCGGCAATCTCTTCAGATTTTATTGGTGCGAATATCATGATTATCGGTCTTAAATTCGGGATAATCTATTATTGGGACGGAGAATTTAAATTTGGACAGGGTATTGATCTGTCATCCAGAGGTATGGCGGTTACATACGTGCCGTCAGAATACAGGAACGACAATGGTGAACTGGTTCCATCCACAATGGCCTATGGCGCCAATATGCGCCGGCTGATATCAACGCCGGTTGCGCAAGCACGTGCCGGCGGAGGACTGACAAGAAACTTTGATCCAACAAGTGAGGACGCGCTGCTGCTTGATATTCCACTTAGCGGCACGGGAAGACCAAAGTCTGATGAAATTATCCTGACAAATCCGCTCGGACAGCAAATACCCATGATGGAAAGCGATGGTAAGGGTGGCGGCAATTATCTGATTCAAATTAGGAATGATAAGAACTATTTGTATATTTCAATCACTGACCCTGCCCAATTAATAGCCGGAAACTGGACCCTGTCCATTATCACCGAAAATGTATCCATTGATGGATTTGAAGTCAATGGCGTTGATAATGTGCCTGTGATCACCGACGTGTCATTTGAACGGACTTCTGCGCAAAGCCGGGAATTGAAAGTTTTATGGATAACTGACACACAAGGTAAAGCCTCGGGAGATCTGAATGTTTACGTCACAAAGGATCAAGATATAATGAGTAAGCTTCAAAAAAGTGATGTGAAAGACAGTGATGCGCTGATTAAGATTGGAAATGTCAGCTTGGATCGTATTACATCCGGAGAGTATACTTTTATGTTACCTGAAACCTTTGAGGAAGGCGATTTCTATGTTATAGCGATGCTCAGCGACCATCAGGGCGGCATGAGCATTGCTATGGGGGATGATATGTTTACATTTTCAAACCCAAATCTGCCTGGCAAGCCGGAAGCTGCCGTATTAGGCTATGCCGGTGACGGTGCGGTGAAGATTACAGTCACAGCCAATGAACTATTGCCCTGTAATTATTATATGGTAGCCTTATTCGATGAAAATTGGGAAGAGGTTCCGAATTCTGTGGGGAAATA
>JAAYJG010000464.1 GCA_012523055.1 Ruminiclostridium sp.
AGGTTAGAGATTTCAGATATTCCGTGTTATACCTTATCATTTTATAAACCATCAGGGGTACCACCACCGTTGTATCTGCATGGTGCTCATGAATCAGCTTACAAGCATTTTCGGCATGAAAGCTTCGTTGAATGAGGATTTTTTTGCCCAGAAGGATAAACAGAAAAAGAGTAGCTAGGCCATAACCATGGTAAATGGGTACTGCGATATAGGCTGTTCTGCAGTCAAATAGCTTCAGCCGGGTCAGCATGGCGATACAAGGGTTTAGATAATTTACTGCAGAGGGCTTATGAACTGCGGTTTTAAAATTCCCCGTTGTACCTCCTGTCAGTATCACCAGATTCCCCAGCGAGGTTCTTTTCAGCTTTTCTTTTCGCTGTGTTGGTATAACGCAGAGGGTATTCACGGCAGGCAGTGTATCGTGGTATGCAGGAATTTTATCTTTTACATAATCGGATTGTTCCACCATAGAGTGTAGTTCATCATCATACACCAGAAAATCAAAGCAATAATGGTCTGAAAGCAGTTGAAACTGCACAGGGCTCATTTCGGCATTCAACAAATAAATACTGGCACCAAGCCGGGATACTGCAAAGAGTGCCTTCACCAGCGAAGTGTGGTTCTTGCACAGGAAAGCAACCTTCTGCCCCTTTTCCAGGTGATATCGTTCCTTCAGGATGAACGAAAGGGTTTGTACCTGGCGGAGCAAGGTGTCATAATCCAGGGTTTCCTGCTCATCAACCAGGGTGGTTTGGCGGCCATGGGTTTGTGCCGCATAAGATAAAAGCACCATCAGGTTTACACCATGCCGAAGCATGGCGGACAACAGCCTGAAAAACCCCTTTGGGCAGAGCAAACCTATTGCCTTTAACGCGGGAATGAACTCAAACATTCCGTTGCCCCCTTCTCTTTTCGGTGAGGCTGGTGAAGGTTTCATGGACCCTGCGAAATAAAACCGAAGCGACCTGTCCGAAAAAAAGCCACCATGGCCTGAAAAACTTCCGGTTTGAGACCATTGCCCTGATGATGATTTTCGCGGCATGCTCCGGGCTCATCCCAGGCATTTTTTGATACTCCGTTGTCGGCAGGATCATGGGCGTTTTTACCAGGGGGAAATAAACAGAGGATGTTGAAACTCCAGAACCGTGTAACTCGGGCGCGATGGAACGGAACCAGGTGTCAAAAGCCGTTTTTGAAGCCAGGTAAGCGGACCAGCGAGGGATGGGCAGCAACAAAACACTTGTCGAGGAAATATTGATCACTTTCCCCCGCTTTTCGCAGAGCAGGGGGATCAGTGACAAAAGAAGCTCCACGGGTGCTAAATAGTTCACAGCCATTGTTCTGGTAAAGTCATGGAACCGATCCAGTGAATCATAAATGGAACGCCGGATGGATTTCCCGGCATTGCTGATGAAGAAATCCGGTTTTTCGGGTAAATGCTTCAAAAAGCCAATCAATTCTGCAAGCTCGTCCCGGTTGCGCAGGTCTGCGCAAAAAATACTTACCCTGGCGTTTTCTTTTTCAATTTCTTCCTTGATTGAAAGCAGCTTGTCCTGAGAACGGGCAACGAGAATCAAGTGAACCGAAAAACCTGCAAGAGCGCAAGCAAGGCTTGCTCCGATACCGGAACTGGCACCGGTAATCAGAATGGTCTTTCCGGCAAGCTCGTGTTGAAGCTTTTCTTTGTTCATAAATACCGGAGGAAACAGTATATGCTCTAAAAGACCGTATCGATGCATATTCTTCCTCATCCGCATTCTTTTATTACAACAAAGGCAATTGATTTGCAAGTTGTACCCAGGGTTGGGCAGGGGCTCATCTTTGCCTCGTTATTTTTATTTTAACCCAATGCTCTATGCCTTTCAAGGCTCTTCATTTCAAACGATACCACGTCCTGCCTGACAGGCCTCACAAGTTCATACAGCCGGCAATATGAGCCATTAGCGGCCGATAACATCTTTTTTTGGACATACATCCGAATGGATTGAAAAGTTTGTCTGCCTGTATTAAAATGTAGCAGTCAAGCCCATTCGCTCATTGTTATTATCGGGCCTGTTCTACCATATGAAGTTTGAGAGTTTTTGGGTAAGGGAAAGCTGAACCATTCGAGGGAGTGAAAGGAGAAAAGGTATGAGAACGAAGAAACTACTGGTATTGTTACTGAGCATGTGTATGGTTCTGACGATGAACCTGTTCGTACAGGCAGATGAAGGAACTACACCGGCTACCACACAAAATAGCGCGGTCACCATCACCATCGTACATACCAACGATACCCATGCCAGAGTGAAGGAAGGCGACGGAATAGGCTTTGCAAAAATTTCCGCGCTGGTCCAAAGTATCAACCAGGAAAACCCAAACACACTGGTACTCGACGCAGGAGACACCTTCCACGGGCAGACCATCGCTACTTTGAACAAGGGCGAAAGCATTGCGGATATCATGAATGCGATTGGCTATGATGCGATGACTCCTGGCAACCATGACTTCAATTATG
>JAAYJG010000465.1 GCA_012523055.1 Ruminiclostridium sp.
AGACAAGCCCGGAGCTGCCGGTGCATATCAGCACACAGGCTAACGTGACAAACTACCACAGTGCGAGGTTCTGGCAAAAGCAGGGCGCGGCAAGAATTATTGCCGCCCGTGAGCTTTCCCTCAAAGAGCTTGCGGTCATTCACCACGAGCTTCCCACACTTGAGTTGGAGGCGTTTGTTCATGGGGCTATGTGTATTTCCTATTCTGGAAGGTGCCTTTTAAGCAATTTCATGTGCGGCAGGGATGCCAATCGAGGAGACTGCGCGCACCCATGCCGCTGGAAATACCATCTTGTGGAAGAGAAAAGGCCGGGAGAGTATTTCCCCGTTATAGAGGATGACACCGGCACCTTTATCTTCAATTCAAAGGATTTGTGCATGATGGAATATATTCCTGAGCTGGTGCAATCCGGCGTTACCAGCTTTAAAATTGAAGGGCGGATGAAAAGCGCTTTCTATGCTGCAACCATCGTGCGGGCGTATCGTATGGCATTGGATGCCTATTTAGCAGATCCGCTGCATTATACTTTTCAACCCCGATGGCTTCAGGAAGTATCAAAGGTTAGCCACCGAAGCTTTACCACCGGCTTCTTTCTGGACAAACCAGGCCCGGACAGCCAGAATTACGGTACCAGCACCTATATCAGGACATGGGAATTTGTTGGTGTCGTCAGGGGTTATGACGAATCGGACGGGACGCTGTTGATCGAGCAGCGCAACCGGATTTTAAAGGGTGATGAGGTTGAAATCGTTCAGCCAAACGGCCTTGATATCCCGTTGACCGTCGGGGAAATGTGGGATATGGAGGATAATTTGATCACCAGCGCACCACATCCGCAAATGCTTTTAAAAATAAAGCTGGATCAACCGGTTCAAAAGGATTCGATGCTGCGGAAAAGAAATGGTTGATGCGGCTTTATGAGGAAAATGAAAAAGCCAGGCTGGCGGGAAATACTACGGTTCCTTAAGCTTTCGCACGGGCTTCATACTCAGGGGGCTGCAGCCTTGCTGCGATATGATACCAGGTTCTGAAACACTGGGAAATTGAATAAATATATGTATTAAACACCGGAAGAACTTGATTTTGTCGGAAATTAATTATATTCTTATAGTATGGGTCTATACATTTGTAAATAGGAGGGGATACATATGGCATTCATGGACGATCTGAAAAAATTCGGTAAGAACGTTGCTCAAAAATCCAGTGACATGGTAGAGACCACCAAAATCAACATGAGCATTTCCCAGGAGAAGGAAAAGATTAACAAAATCTTTCATGAGATGGGCGCTGCTGTTTATGAGCAATATAAGGCGGGCAACGATGTGGGTCTTGGCGAGCTGTGCATGCAGGTTGCTGAAATGGACGCTAAAATTGCAGAGCTCCAGGCAAAGATCATGGAGATCAAAAACACTGCGAAATGCCCGGGCTGTGGCGCTGAAGTCAGTGTTGAAACCGTATTTTGCGCTAACTGTGGAACAAAGCTGAAATAAGCTTTTCTCCTGTTTTTTCAGCAGAATAAGATGTAGGGGGATATCATCCCTTGTTATTAACGGTTACCCTGTTCAGTGATATTCATAGCTGCGTGGGAAAGCCTGTTTGTGTATGCAGGCAATTTGGGTATACCAATACTATTTCAAAGGAATAAGAAGGGCGGTTCATTGAACCGCCTGTTTTATCAAATGATGGGTAATCAATCAATAAACGGAATGATCAAGAAAGAACTGCGTAAAAGCGCACTACTTATCAGAAGCGGGTTTTCTGCACAACAGGTGGCTGACGCAAGTGATCAGATTATGAATAAGCTGCTGAAGCATCCCTGGTACCGGCAATGCAGCACGCTTTTCATTTATGTGTCCATGGACAACGAGGTGTTTACCCACAAGTTGATTCAAAAGGCCATCGATGATGGGAAACGGGTTTGTGTTCCAAGGGTGATTCCAGGAAAGCACATGGAAGCTGTACCAATTTTGAATATGCACAGCGACCTTGCTAAGGGCTTTTTCAATGTGCTCGAGCCCGTAGCGGGTTTACCCTCTGTTTCACCTGTAGAAGTGGATCTGGTGGTGGTTCCCGGGTTGTTATTCGATCGGGAGGGTTACCGGATTGGTTATGGCGGCGGTTATTACGACAAATACCTTACCAGCATTGCGCAGCATTGTCATACTGTTGGTTTGATCTTTCAGGCATTGCTCATTGAAAAACTTCCCCGGGAAGCCCACGACGAGAAAGTGATGCTTGTGATAACCGAAAATGAGATGATTGGGTGATGTTTTGAATTCAAAATCACTGGCTGCCAGAACCAACCTGCTTGTTCTTTTCGTTGTGGCGATCTATCTGATGACACAATTAGCTGCCCAGTTCACCCTGGGGCAAGGCTGGTTGTCAAAGAACCTGTACCTTTTCCTCGTTGGCATTCAAATCTTTATCATTCTTCTACCCGGTTTGTTCTTCCTGCGTGTTCATAAGCTTCGTTCGGCAGTCTTCTTACATATCCGCAAGCTTTCAGTTACTGAGGCGTTTTTGATTGTTCTTATGGCTGGCGCATCCGGCTTTATTGCCTCTGTTCTGAATGCATATGCTGTGTCTGTGCTGGAAAGGTTGGGTCCTGTAAAGGTGGGGGGGATTCCAGCGCCGGAAAGCATCAGTGAACTGTGGCTTCAGATTTTTGTTTTTGCTCTTTTACCGGCAGTCTGTGAAGAGTTTTTTTTCAGAGGTATCATATACCGCTCCTTTGAAAGCCTGGGGTCCGGGGTAGCCCTGGGGGTTTCGGCCATTTACTTCGCCTTGTTCCATTTTGATTTACGAAACTTTCTTGGGCCGCTCTTCCTGGGTTTCTTGATCACCTGGTATTGTTACCGCACCAATTCCATTTTTGCCGCTGTTCTTGCTCATTTTGTCAATAACCTGTTGGCCGTGTTGGCTGGCTGGTTTGGCAGGGAGACTGTCGAGGCGTCCATGGTTTTGGACAAGGACACTTTAGGGCAAATGTTTTCATTGGCCTGTTTTGCCGGAGTGGTTTTATTCATTCTGATGAAAGCTTTTGAAGGGATCACCCGTAAAAAGGTTCCAAAAAAACTTCAGAACAGTTTTTCGGTATCTATCGTTTTGCACTGGCCTGTATGCCTGTTTCTTTGTACATATGTTATAATAGGTGTTGTATTCTTATCTTCCTTATTAAAACAATAGGCGGCTTCATCGATTAGGTATAGAAGGCGAGCATACTGAAATATTTGTATTTCCGCAGTACTAGTCGGTGGGTTGCTCAGAGCTGGATTTTTCCTGGTAAAATCCTCTGTTTAACGGGCTGCTCAGAGCTGGGTTTCCAGAGGGAAATCCTCTGTTTAACGGGCCGCTCAGAGCTGGATTTTCCAGAGGAAAATCCTCTGTTAATTAGAATGAGTTTTTTGCGATGAAATCATCAATGCATTATGCTTGAAAGGAGAATAAAAACATGCAGGTATATCTTTGTTATCCGGGTGGCAGGCACAAAGCCCTGACAATGAGCTATGACGATGGAACCGATCATGACAGAAGGCTTGTTGAAATTTTTAATCAATACGGCATTCGCGGTACCTTTCATTTGAATTCCGGGTTGCTGGGGCAGCCGGGAAAAATCTCCGCCGATGAGGTGAAGGCTTTGTATCAGGGACATGAGGTGTCAGCCCATACCCGTTCCCATCCGACCATTGAAAGATGCCCCAGAGAACAGATTGCCAGGGAATTACTCGATGACAGGACGGGCCTTGAATCGATTATGGGTTATCCGGTCAGAGGGCTGTCCTACCCCAATGGTTCTCACAACAGGCAAATCAGAGAGCTGTTGCCCCATCTGGGTTTCGAGTATGCGAGGGTAGTGCCGGATACAAAGGATTTTCATTTACCGGAAGATTTTTATCAATGGAAGGCAACCTGTCATCATAAACATGACCTTATTCGTCTGGGTGAAGAATTTATCAGGCTGTTCAAGAAACAATACCTGTATTTGATATATGTCTGGGGTCACAGCTATGAATTCGATCGTGAAAACAACTGGGAGCTTATCGAGCAGTTTTGCCAGATGGTGGGCAACAGGGAAGACATCTGGTATGCAACCAATATTGAAATTGTTGATTATCTCAAGGCCTATGATGCGCTTCAGTTTTCCGCCAATATGGATTTTGTTGTGAACCCATGGGCGTGTTCGGTCTGGCTGAGTGCAGGCGGAAATGTAGTGGAAGCAAAAGGCGGATGCTTGACAAGGCTGAAGTAGTTTGAAGCGAATGCTTCTGTTTGCTATAATACTTATATATATCGACGGAATTGTGAGGAACTGATGGGGTCATTTGTTCATTTGCACGTTCATACGGAATACAGCCTTCTCGACGGTGCCAACCGCATTGGCCCGCTGGTGGAAAAGGTGAAGGAAATGGGGATGGATTCCATCGCCATCACCGACCATGGCGTGATGTATGGCGTTATTGATTTTTATAAGGCCTGTAAAAAACAGGGCATCAAACCCATTCTGGGATGCGAGGTTTATACCGCAGCACGATCAAGGCTTGACAAGGACGCCCGGCTGGACGCCGATCAGGGGCACCTTGTTTTACTGGCAAAGAACA
Organism: Ruminiclostridium sp.; assembly: GCA_012523055.1. GTDB lineage: Bacteria > Bacillota > Clostridia > DSM-8532 > DSM-8532 > JAAYJG01. Next base: position 4,599 of record JAAYJG010000465.1, read on the forward strand.
ATGCTGGTTACAAAAATTTAATGAAGCTGGTTTCAACGGCTTTTATCGATGGCTTTTATTATAAGCCCAGGGTTGATATTACGCTTTTGCAGCAATACCATGAGGGGCTTATCGCCCTCAGCGCGTGCCTGGCTGGCGATATTCCCAGAGCCCTTGCAGAAGGCCGTTATGAGAGAGCAAAATCACTTGCGCTGCAATTCCAGGATATTTTTGGTCCGGGAAATTTCTATCTGGAGCTTCAGCACAATGGCATCGAAGAGCAAAAACTGGTGAATCAGCAGCTGCTGAAGCTTTCCAGGGAAACGGGTATCCCGTTGGTTGCGACCAATGATGTTCATTATTTGAACAAAGAGGACGCCAGGGCACAGGAGATTCTCATTTGCATTCAAACCGCCAAGACCATTGAAGATGAAGACCGTATGCAGTTCTCTACCGAAGAATTGTATCTCAAGCCACCTTCTGTCATGGGCGAACAGTTTCATTACTGCCCCGAGGCTTTGGAAAATACAGCTAAAATCGCTGAAATGTGCGATGTTCAGCTGGAGTTTGGCAAGCTCCACCTTCCGAAATTCGATGTACCCAACAACCGGGACGCCTTTGAATACCTTCAGGAGTTATGCCTGGAGGGCTTTCATAAACGATACCCCAACGGGAAGCATCTTTTGGAACGTCTGGATTACGAGCTTTCAGTGATCCGCCAGATGGGCTATGTGGACTATTTTCTGATCGTATGGGATTTTATCCGCTATGCCAAAGAAAACGGCATCATGGTGGGCCCGGGCAGGGGATCCGCCGCGGGCAGCATCGTATCCTATTGCCTTGGAATCACCAATGTGGACCCGATCCGTTATCAATTAATTTTTGAACGCTTCCTGAACCCGGAACGTATCAGCATGCCCGATATCGATATCGATTTCTGTTTCGAGCGACGTGGCGAGGTCATCGATTACGTGGTGGAGAAGTATGGCAAGGACAGGGTTGCCCAGATCATCACCTTTGGTACGATGGCAGCCCGGGGGGCCATTCGCGATGTGGGGAGGGCCTTGGCCATTCCATACGGCGAGGTGGACAAAGTTGCAAAAATGATTCCCATGCAAATTGGCATGACCCTGGAAAAAGCGCTGGGGCTTAGCTCCGAACTGAAACAGGCTTATGAAAACGACAGCCGCATTCATGAACTGATCAGCACCGCCCTGCTGCTCGAAGGGATGCCTCGACACGCGTCCACCCATGCGGCCGGCGTGGTGATATCCAACGAACCGATAACCGAATATGTCCCGCTGTACCAGAACGAAGGAAACCTGAGCACACAGTTCCCAATGACAACCCTGGAGGAACTGGGGATGCTGAAAATGGATTTCCTCGGGCTGCGCACGCTGACGGTCATCCGGGATGCTGTGCGGATGGTGCAGGAAAACCACAATATCAGCCTGGACATGGATCATGTGGATTTGAATGATCCACAGGTGTACAATATGATAGGCCGTGGTGAAACCTCCGGTATCTTTCAGCTTGAAAGCGCCGGTATGACCCAGTTTATGACGGAGCTGAAGCCCACTTCCATTGAAGATATCATTGCGGGAATATCCCTGTACCGTCCCGGACCCATGGACCAAATTCCGCGATACATTCGCAACAAGAACAACTCAGGAAATATCCCATATGCACACCCCATTCTAAAGCCCATTTTAAACGTTACTTATGGCTGTATGGTCTATCAGGAGCAGGTCATGCAGATCGTGCGAGACATGGCCGGTTATTCGTGGGGACGCTCCGATCTGGTCCGCCGGGCTATGTCCAAAAAGAAAAAAGAAGTGATGGAAGAGGAACGACAGAAGTTTGTTTACGGGCAAACCGATGACGATGGCAAGGTGATCATTCAGGGGGCAATCCGCAACGGTGTGGATGAAAAGACCGCCAACACAATTTTTGATGAAATGATGGATTTTGCCAGCTATGCCTTCAATAAATCCCATGCGGCCGCCTATGCGGTGGTTGGTTACCAGACGGCATGGCTGAAGTATTATTATCCCGTGGAGTTTATGGCCGCGATGCTGAACAGCTTTCTGGGGTCACCGGGAAAAATCAGTCAGTATGTACTGGAGTGTAAAAGGCATGGTATTCCTGTCTTACCGCCGGATATCAATGAAAGCGGGGAGGGCTTCACCGTTTCAAACGGGAAAATACGGTTTGGGCTGGCTGCCGTAAAAAACGTCGGAAGTCATGTCGTAAAACAGATGATTGCCGAGCGCCGAAAATCCGGCCCTTACAAAAGCTTTCCCGAATTGATCGAAAGGATGGAAGGAAAGGATTTAAACAAGCGATGTGTGGAAAGCCTGATCAAAAGCGGAGCCTTCGATTCTCTGAAGGTATACCGATCCAGGCTTATCAACAGCTATGAAAAAATCATGGACAATGTCTCCCAGCTGAAAAAAATGAGAATGGAAGGTCAGCTGTCCTTCTTTGACGCGGGGGGGAGTAACTGTGTTGAAATTTGCTGGCCCGAGCTTGAAGAATACGATTACAGGCTTCTTTTGGCAATGGAAAAGGATATGCTGGGGTTATACCTGTCCGGGCACCCTTTAAGTGAGTTTGAGCAGGACATTAAAGCTGGCGTCACGCACTATTCCACCAGCTTTATTGTGGAGGAAAAAGAGGAGGACACGGTTGAAAGCCAGGTTACCGATGGTGCATTTGCGCGGGTAGCCGGTATTATTGTAGATATGAAAACCATCACCACCCGCTCAAATCAGCTGATGGCTTTTGTCACCCTTGAAGACCTTGCCGGTCAGATGGAGGTGATAGTATTTCCCAACATGCTTGAGAAATATGCGGATTTGCTCAAACCCGAGCTGCCGCTTTGGGTGGAAGGGAAGATCAGCGTGCGGGAAGATGAAGCCCCCAAAATTCTTGTGGATTTTGTGAAGCCATTAGTCAAAGGTGAAAGGTTACCGGTTGGGAAAAGCAGCGCGGTGAACGCAGGTTATGGAAACGGTGGAAGCCGGGAAAACCATCATTCGCGGCAAGTAAAGGAGCCCAGTACTGTCAGGTATATTACAGATAGCGCTACCGGCACAAAAAAGCAAGCAATCAATGAGGTTTTGCAGGATAAAAATGCTTCTGTTTTGCAGGATAACTGTTTTATGATGGACTGTCTGAAGGTGCGCATTCCGCAAGAAGCGAATGCTCAGATTTTAACAGCGGTTACGTCACTGCTGAAGTATTTTGATGGAAACGTCCCGGTTTATCTATACCACCAGGGCCGGACGGAAAAGGGGTTCAGGGTCTCTTACAACCAAACCCTGCGCGCAGAATTGGTAGAATTGGTGGGGGAAATGAATGTTAAATATGAAAGAGTAAAGATTAAAACACAGTAAGGATCCCGGTGTGCAGTACTGTTGTCAGACTGGTTTTTCTTGCGTTTTTCAAGAAAATAATATATAGTAATGGCGAGGTAAAGAATTTATCGGATCGGTTGGGAAATAACCCCTTCACTGAAGAAAAGTTTTTTTATTCGCTGAAATAAAAGAATAATGAAAGAACGACAAACCCAAAATAGTAATACTGTATGACATGATTTCACTGCAAGAGCTTATTCCAATGAATAAGTATGCATGAA
>JAAYJG010000056.1 GCA_012523055.1 Ruminiclostridium sp.
CCTACAATCAGAATAGCATTTACATAATATTACTGTCAAATCAGTAAACTTCTCTCGTGCAGCAGGTTGTGCTTTGAACATTAACCACGCTCATGTTGAAGTCCTCAAAGCTTTTTGCAGGAGGTTACGCCTTTGATCTTCTGTTTTCACTTTTGTATAAGATAACTGAAAAATATCTGGCCAGATGAAATTTTTTTGATAAATTTTTTATAGACACTAATATATTAGTATGTTAATATATTATTAGAGGTTGATTTTAGACATCACGATTTGTTCAAGAAAGGATGAATGCGTTTATGAAAATGACATTAAGATGGTTTGGTTCTGAAACAGATACCGTTCCTTTGAAATATATCCGTCAAATCCCTGGTGTTCAGGGAGTTGTAACCACCCTTTACGATATTCCCGCCGGAGAGGTCTGGCCCAGGGAAAGAATCCGTGCCATGAAAGCGGAAGTGGAAAGTCATGGTCTTGAGGTATTGGGAATTGAAAGCGTAAACATCCATGACGCCATCAAGGTTGGGCTTGAGGAACGGGATCACTACATTGCAAACTATATTCAAACCCTTAAGCATTTGGGTGAAGAAGGAATTCATCTTGTTTGCTACAACTTCATGCCGGTATTTGACTGGACGCGCTCCGATTTGGCCAAAAGCCGTGAAGATGGTGCTACGGTATTGTCCTATGATCAGGATATTATCGACCAAATCAACCCTGAAGAAATGTTCAGCAGGATGGATTCCAATTCCAACGGTTTTCTTTTGCCAGGCTGGGAACCTGAGAGAATGGCAAAAATCCGTTCACTGTTTGAATTATACAAGGACGTTGATGCTGACAGGCTTTTAGAAAACCTGAAGTATTTTTTAACCGCCATCATGCCCACCTGCGAGGAATACGGTATTAAAATGGCCATTCATCCCGATGATCCTGCATGGTCGGTATTCAGGCTGCCCCGTGTGGTAAAAAACAAGGAAAACCTGCTGAGAATCGTCAGCATGGTAGACAGTCCATACAATGGCGTCACCCTTTGCACCGGTTCACTGGGCTCCAACCCTGAAAACGACATACCGGACATTATCCGGGCTCTTGGCAGCAGAATTCATTTTGCCCACGTGCGTAACATCAGGCATTTAGGAAAAGGAAAATTCGATGAAGCCGCACATTTGTCTTCCGATGGTTCACTGGATATGTATGAAATCATGAAGGCATTCCATGATATCGGCTTTGATGGAATCATGAGGCCCGACCATGGCAGGGCCATATGGGATGAAAAATCCATGCCCGGTTATGGTTTGTATGACCGTGCCCTTGGCGTGGCTTACCTGAACGGCCTTTGGGAAGCTATCTGCAAGCAGAGTCCAGCCCCCGTGGTTTGCGGGAATGAATATTTTGAAATGAATCTCTCAGGAATGCTGATGTATAGCAAGACGAAAGCAACGGTTTAAGAGCGACTGTTGCCGGAACCTTTTTCATAAATCCCCTTCAAGTGGCAGCGGAAGCAGATGCGTGGCAATTGCTTCCGTTTGCTTTTACTCCTGTGAAACCTGCCTGGGTTTCATGTCGTTTGGCGACTCCCGGGTCGTGGAGGACTATTTAAAGGTAAGCAGGCGCAGCCTGTTGAAAGAAGTGAGAGAGCTTCGCATTACTCCGGAAAAGATCCTTCGCTATGCTCAGGATGACATCGCTACGCTCGATATCTCTGCGTTCAGGATAAAACACATACCTTTGAACCGGAACCGTTTGATATTTCGATTGTTTCAGATCAATTCAATTGCTTGTACATTTGTTCCCGTTGTTATATCATAGTTTTATGGATTTCCAGAACCACTGCTCAAGCTTTATTAAGTTCATTGCGGGCTTCATATATAATTTCAGTTATACAGGGAGATAGTTATGTTTGCAGATAGTATGAATTCCATGCCATCGTCATATAACATCGGCGATAGTGTTTATTACACTCTTTTGAAGAACATTGTCAACCTGAACCTGAAACCCGGCGAACCCTTGAATGTGAAAAGCATATCCGAACAGCTGGATGTAAGCAGAACCCCGGTAAGAGATGCTTTAATCAAGCTGGCAAAGGAAGGGCTGGTGGATGTGTTTCCCCAAAAGGGAACCAGTGTTTCACAAATTGACTTGCGAAGGGTTCAGGAGGAACAATTTCTGCGCCAAAGCCTGGAAGTGAGGGCTGTCACCATTTTTATGCAGGAGCATCAGCCATCCCACCTTAGAAGCCTGGCAGAGTTTATTAACAAGCAGATCGAGGCTCTTGAAGCCGGGGATCATCTTTCCTGCCTGCAATATGATGATGAATTCCACCATGTGTTCTTTGATGCCATTGATAAAAACATGTGCTGGGATGCGATACAGAGCTTGTCCGGGCATTACAGAAGGGTACGCTTGATGAGCATCTGGGATCACGATGTTTTCGCCGGTGTGATCGAGCAGCACCAGCATATGCTTGAAAACATCAAAGCAGGAAACATCGAAACGGTAAGGCAGCTTTTCCTGGAGCATTCCTCAAAGCTTGTCAGGGAAGTTGAAGCCTTGTCGGAAAAGTATCCGGAGTACTTCAAGGATCAAAAAGAGGGAAACTTTCTGTTAAAAGATTTTTTGCGCCGATAACGGTAACCCCGGTTAGCGGTTGGTTGCTAACCGCAATATTCCTGTCAATCCAAACAGCCAGAAGGCTGGATGCCTGTTTGTTCAAGAAAGAGAGATGGTTCTTTCTATTGGTATACCTTCTCCTTTGTGAAAAATATTAACACGGCAATCAGGTATTGGGTCGAAGTTTATGGTATAATCTATATATAGTCTATAGTAAATTGACGTTTAGGACAGGAGTATAACAGATGATTAAATTTTGTTCCGCATGTGGTTCAATCATGGATAATGAGGTTTGCACAAACAAGAAATGCAGCCTGCATAAAGCTGCTGTGTCCAGCGGTGCGAAGCCGTCCGCAAAAAAAGCAGCCAAAAGCGGAACTGTGAAAACCATTAAAGTGAAGTCCGATTATGAAAAAGCAAGAAAGAACTCCAAATGCATCACCTATAGCATTGAAGAACTGGAAAAGCTGAAAGACAACAAATGAGGTTCAAGCCGACTTGTAAGCCGCAGATTTCAGGAAATAACGTTCAAAGCTGTTATTACCCGGCAGACTGCAGAAAAAAACGTTCATAGCTGCTATTACCCGGCATACTGTAGGAGGTAACATTCAAGACCTGCTATTGGGTTGCGGTTTGCAGGATATGACCTCTCCCCCCTCATTTCTCCCTCCAGGTCCCAATTCGATGGTATAATCACAAAAGTTTAGCACATCGGGGTCATGCTCGATGATGAGAATACTGTTTCCCTGACTACGCAGCTGTTCAAGAAGTGCCAACAGCAGCGCGGTATCATGGAAGGACAGCCCTGTTGTGGGTTCATCAAGGATATACAGGATATTTCCCTTTCTTTGCCTGCCAAGCTCTTCGGCAAGCTTCACCCGCTGGGCTTCACCCCCTGACAGGGTGGAAACGGCCTGGCCGCATCGCAGGTATCCAAGCCCCGTTCTCTCAAGGGTTTGAAGCATGAACGCTATTCTTCCCTCATTGGCGAACAGCTTCACGGCATCGGAAATACTCATGTTCAGCACATCACTGATGCTCTTCCCCTTGTACAGCACCTTTAGAATTTCACTGGAGTAACGGATTCCCCCGCAATCCGGGCAGGTGATCTGCATGAACCCCAGCTCGCCCATATACTTGTCAATGCTGCCCATGCCGCGGCAACCGCCGCAGGCCCCCTCAGAGTTAAAGGAAAAGTGACCGGGTTTAAAACCGGCCTTTTTGCTGACAGGCTGTGATGCAAACACCTTTCGGATGTCATCCCATATCCCGGCATAACTCAGTGGTATAGAACGTCGGCTTCTACCGATGGGCTTTTGTACCACCTCACAAAATCCACTTAGGTGCTCGAATCCATCAATGGAACTGTAAAGCGGCCTGGAAATTGAAAAGTCATTGTCCGTGGAAGCGTCGTCCTCTCCTTCATCATTACCACTCTGTCCAAAATGCTGAACCAGCGCAGGCACTAGTGTATCGGCAATTAACGAGCTTTTTCCGCTGCCCGAAACACCCATGATCCCAACGATCAACCCAAGTGGAATATCCACATCGATGTTTTTAAGGTTATGTGTTTTGACGCCTCGCATGGAAATGACTTGGCCGGAGTTTGATGAGTACGAGCTCTTCTTTCGAACAGGCATGGTGCTTGTCCCCTTTAAGTACGCCCCGGTGATGGAGCGCTCGTTTTCAAGCAAGTCCATCATTGAACCGCTGCAGATGATTTCACCGCCAGCATCACCGCCTAGGGAGCCGAAATCAACGATATGCTCCGCTGCCGCGATGGTGTTCCTGTCATGTTCGATGGCAATGACAGTATTGTTGTTTTCCTTCAATGCTTTCAGTTTATTGATCATCGCTTGCTTTTCACGTTCATGCAGCCCGCTGGTAGGCTCATCGAAGATATAAATTACCGAGCCCATTTCACTTTCAAGATGGGATGCCAAAAATAACCGCTGGGCTTCGCCGCCGCTTAAGGTGGGCATGGGCCTGTAGAGGCTGAGATGACCAAGACCCGCCTCCTCCAATTGCTGCAGCCGCTGCAGGATAACCTTTACAGGGTTGATGTGTTTACCGTTTAACCATTGTTTCAGAACAACTCCGATGTCCTTTATCGTCAGCATGGACATTTCAGTAATATTCCTTCCCGCAATGCTCACGCGCAGGGCTTCGGGGCGAAGGCGCATCCCATGGCAGAAGGTGCATTCATGAACGACAGTATACTGCATCCGGTCATATATTGGCCTCCCAGACAGATAGGACAGCACTCCCTTTAACACACCGGGCCGGCCTGAAAGAAAGATATCTCTGGCCTCCCGGGGTATCTGAGAAAACAGGCTTTTGCCGGTGATGCCATATTTCTTCAGGAATTTTTCATACCGTTCCTTATGCAGGTTCACGCCAACCTTCCGGCAAATACCGGATAATTTCGTATCACCATCACCGATGATCTTTTCAACATCGATTTCATCCATATAGCCGCGGCCGGAACAATGAAGGCACATGCCATGCACCGAGTTGAATGAAAAATGAATGGAGCCGAGCCGTTTTTCAGTATGCCCGCAGGCAGCGCACTTCACTTTGTTTGCAGTATGCGGGGTGAGTTCATCGGCCTCGGTTTTGAGAAAAACATTTTTATCTGTACATACTTTTCCGCCCGCTTCTGTGAGACCATTTTCATCTATCTCGTTACAACCTGCATTCTTCTCTTCGGTATGCTCTCTGTCCATTCTTGGGAACGTGCAAAGGGTTCCGCACTTCGCACAGGTGATATCGCCCCAGCGGGAATAGACATCCCGCAGCAGGTTTGATATTCCCGTCCTGGTTCCAACCACCGACCGGGGGTTAGTTTCGGCCACGGTTTTCTGGGTGACGGCAATGGCCGGCATCAGGCCTTCAATGCTTTCATAATGCTTCTCCCGCTCGATCACAGGTGCCATGCCGATCGCTTCAAGGTAAGCCTGTTTTCCCTCTTGAAAAAGGATATCAAAAATGGCCGTAGATTTACCCGAGCCGCTGACACCGGTAACAACAGTAAACACGTTTTTGGGAATTTCCAGGTCGATGTTTTTCAAATTATGTAAGCAGGCTGATTTTACCTTGATCATATTTCGCTCTCCCGCACAATTTTTTTCCACAGATCTTCGGCATGCTGGTAAGCGCTCATGCCGCTGTAGGTTGTTTTGATGGCTACAACCATGTTTTTGGAAGGGATCACAATAATTCTCTGCCCACCATACCCCAGGGCGCAGTAATAACGGAGTTCCCCTTCATAAACCCACCAATAATATCCGTAGCCGCTGATCCAACCCGATTGCGTATCTATGCCCTTTTGATCCTTTTCACCCAGGATGGCACTGAGTGGCTCACGATTGCCTGTACCGGTATAAACTTGAGTGGATTCCTTAACCCACTGCTCAGGGATCACCTGTTTATCCTTCCACTTTCCACCTTTCAGGTAAAGGTAACCAAAGCGGGCCATATCCCGCAGATCGGTCATCAGGCCAAACCCTCCGGCGGTCAACCCCTGCGGATCACACATCCAATGGGAATTCTGGTTTTCGTCATCACCTGGGATCACCTTATTACCTGTAATGTCGGCCATAACATCTACACTGGCAAGAGGTACTGCCCGGCGCATCCCTGTTTGTCCAAAAAGCTGCGTGTTTGCAAACTCCAGTGTGGACATTCCGGTTTGGCGGGCAATAATTGCCGATATCAGATGCGGATAAAGGTCGTTGTAATGAAAGGTGTTTGCGATTTTCAACGCAATTGGAAGCTCCAGGATATGCTTCAGCCAGTCGTCGGTTTCTTCTATCCTGTTGCCGAAGCTGTTGCGCCTCGAAGCGTATAAGCCGGAGGTCATGGTTACCAGATGCCTGATAGTGACAGTTTTTTTCAGGTAATCCGACACATGGGGTTCAGCCTCGGGAAAATAACGATAAACCGTGTCGTCAACGCTTCCAACATGTTTTTGAGCCAGAGCGATACCAAGCAGGGCGGAGATTACGCTCTTTGTCACCGAGAAAACCTGGCTTATGGTATTGGACCCGAACCGCGGATTGTATTGTTCGAAGACGATGTATCCGTCTTTCACCACCATCATGCCGATGACTGTATTGTTAAGGGGCAGCTGTGCCGCGGCATGGTTCACTGCCATAGCGTTCACCCCAACCTCTTCAGGCTTTACCTTTATCCAATCTGCTCCAGGGTAATAATCACTCAAAACAACCTCCACCCCTTTTGGGGATAATCCACAATTGTTTTCGGAAACAAAAATGATGGCTTACCTCGCCATTGCTGGCTGTGGAAGCAAGTATCTGCCGACCACCGATAAGGGGTCGTGCTTCAGCCGCGCCGGCGATCCCCGCGCGATGATCTGCCCGCCCTTAGCGCCTGCACCCGGACCCAATTCGATGATATAGTCACAGAACGAAAGCACATCGGGGTCGTGTTCAATGATGATCACGCTGCTCCCGGCTTGAACCAGCTCGGCGAGCATGGGAAGCAGGTTGGCAGTATCATAAAAGCTAAGCCCTGTGGTGGGCTCATCCAGAATGTATAGAATTTTGCCCTTCCTTTTGGTGCCCAGCTCCCGGGCGATTTTCAGCCGCTGCGCCTCGCCGCCGCTTAAGGTGGGAATAGGCTGACCCAATGTCATATATCCAAGGCCTGTTTTATCCAGAACCTTCAGCATATCGTGAATTTTAGGCTCGTCACTGAAAAAATCAACTGCTTCCGAGATGCTCAGGCTCTGCAGCTGGTGTATGTTCAAGCCCCGGTATTGCACCTCAAGCACCTCCTCGATGAACCTTCTGCCATTGCATACATCGCATCGCTCATAAATGGCTGATACAAAGCCCACCTTTTTATATCCGCGTCCCCTGCATTCTGGGCAGGCGCCTTTGGAGTTGAAGGAAAAATGTGAAGCAGTAAAAGACCGCTCAACCGCACCGGGTTGACCAGCATAGATTTTACGGATTCTGTCCCATAAGCCCAAATAGGAAAGGGGTGTGGACGTGCCAAACCGGCTGATGGGGATTTGTGCCACATCGGCGTAGCCGTTGATGTGCTCGGTGCCGGACAGTGTTGTTTTCCCATCGATGGTGGTGATCTCTTCGCTATCTTCCCAATCATCAGCGTTTTCAGCAGAAGGATCCTGATCCGATTCGTCTATTTCCTTGAAGCACCGATGCAGTAAGGGTATGAGAACCTTTGACGTAAGGCTGCTCTTGCCGCTGCCCAAAACCCCCGCGATACCGACAATCATACCCAGCGGAATATCCAGATCCAGGTTCTTCAGATTGTTTGCACAAGCATTGCGAATTTGCAGGGTTGGGGTTTCTGGAGTAAACACCTTGTAATCAGCTTCTTCTCTGTAGGGAACCCTAAGCTGCCCGCTGAGATATTGACCGGTGATTGACTCTTTGCAAGCTGTAATCCCGCTGGCCGGTCCATTGTATACAACCCTGCCCCCAGCCCGGCCTGCCATTGGGCCAATATCAAGGATATGCTCGGCCATTTCGATGGTATTGCGGTCATGCTCCACAATGATCAAGCCGTTTTCCCCATCGCTTAACCCCTTCAGGTTATTCAGCATGGCGTTTTTTTCAACCTCATGCAGCCCTGCCGTAGGTTCATCAAAGATGAACAAGGCAGACTCGAGTTTTGAAGAAATATGCCGCATGATGAAAAGGCGCTGGATTTCCCCACCGCTTAAAGTGGGGATGGTTCTGTACAAGCTGAGATAGGAAAGGTTCACATCCCGAAAACCTTGAATCTGCCTTTGAATGGCATCGAGCAGGCTGGTTTCGAAGGCGCCCGGTGTATGATTACTTTGATATTCGTTTAGGAACTGACCCAATTCTTCCAGTGTCATTGATGATAGTTCGCCCATGTTTTTGCCGCCAAGACGCACCGACAGCGGGCCTGTGCCAAGACGCATTCCCTTGCAGACGGGGCACGCCCTTCTTTCATAATACCTTTCCAGGATTCCCGGGCCGGCGGACATGCATTTGTTCATCAGAAAGTTCACCTGGGCTTCCTGCGCGGCCGCACTTCCCAAAAAACCAGGAAAATCGCCCCACCCGAACAACACAGCCTTCAGGGCTTTTTCATCAAGCTTACAAAGGCTTGTATTCACTGTGATGTTGAACTCCTTTTCCAGAACATGAAATTTTTCCATGGCCTGTCGGAAAAGCCAGAAGTGGAAGGCGGTTTTGATGGGCTTTTTGGGGTTTGCCGTAATTTTATCAATGGAGGGAGCCCAGTTATATCCCTTGCCCTGGCAGTGTTCGCATTTCCCGCTGATCGTATTAAAGGAAAAGAAGCCCTTCGGAAAGGGTTCGGGTGCCTGGCCGCAATGGGGGCAAGGGTTGGAACCGGCCACATCTTTTCCGCAGATGCTGCATTTTCGAACACCAGCCTGGGCCAGCAGCAGCCGCATGTAATCGAAGATGTTGGTTCTGGTACCCACCACTGAGCGGGATGATGAAGCCTTCACCGTTTTCTGCTCCACTGCCACAACAGGGCAAAGCCCCTTGATGCTGTCCGCGGTTTCCTCGCTGTGACGCTGGCGGATGCCAATGGAGTCAAGGTAAATATCCCGGGCCCTTTTGTAAAGCACATCATAAACAAGGCTGGTTTTCCCCGAACCGCTGATGCCCGTAACTACGGTAAGCTTGTCCCTGGGAATTTCCACATCGATATTTTTCAGGTTGTGAACCCTTGCGTTTTGAATTTTGATCGTCTTCATGGTTCCTCACTGTGTCATTAGAGACGGTTCTTTTTGATACATCACATTTTATCCCCTGGGTAAAAAGATGTCTGTGTCATTGGGGACGGTTCTTTTTGGCTTCAAAGTAATGCAAACAGAACCATCACAATGACTAAATTTACTTATTTGCCTATCAGCATCCCTGGATACCTTGTGAGCTTTCAGCATCATGAACAGTTTATCATTCTGAACATTTGTTCGTCAACAGTGAATGAACCCAAACCGTAAAGAGGATCAAAATCGTCGAAGTTATTTTGAGGCAGGCACGCAGAATCCGCGTCAGTCATAAAAAACCAGCAGGAAAATCAGGGGTTTTTCCGGGGTGAGATGGTTTAATCCCTGTTTCCCTCTTCCAATGAACCTGCAAAATAGGATATGGTGACCTCATCCATGAATTTATTCTTGTAATGTATGATAATCATACTGTCGGTCGGATGATCCTTATGATAAGCCAGGTAACTGATATCGGTTACCTTTGGGTTATCGATGAAGCCCAGATCCTTGATGGCCTGTATGGTTGCGGCAACTTCATCCTCTGTCATATCTTCAAGAATGTAGCTGTAACCCGCGAATTCCTGAATGTGTTCCCTGATGACACCATCCGGTTGTTTCAAACCGAACATGGCCTCCTCGTCCCAAACCAATTCCGTGTTTTCAGCTGGAGACGCAGAGTTTTGCGAGCATCCTGAAGCAGCAAACAAAAGCAAAAGAAAGACCATACAGACACGAATCAATTTAATAATTTTCATACGGTTTTTACATCTCCTGTTCTTCTTTTATTTTCATTCTATCATTTTCTGTTTTTGTTGTTAATAGGCGGAAATATCATCTGCTAACACTTGTTGATAGTGTATAATTTCTGAAGACAAGAAAGACTGATAATGTATTCTGTGATTGGAAAAGCTCTTGTTTTTTGATAGACTTAATCTTGAACAGTCCTCCACGACCCAGGTGCCGCCAAACAACTCGAAACCTTGGCAGGTTTCACAGGAGTAAAAAGAAAAGTTTACAGGAGCATCTTATGTTTTTGATAAAAGTAGATCCGCTTCATACCTCTTCTGACAGCGCTTGCTTTAAAACTATTGCTCAGGCACTGAGGGAAGCAGAAAAACACGCAGGTGAAAGTATCATCATTGAAATTGCACCCGGTTTATACCGGGAACGGCTGGAGGTTCATCAACCGGATGTCTTTTTCAAAGGCACGGATTGCCGGAATACCATATTAACTTATGATGATTACGCAAAAGCCATTATGCCGGACGGCGAAAAACGAGGAACCTTCCGTACACCAACGCTGTTTATCAACGCTGATCGTTTTCATGCCTGCGGGATGACATTTGAGAATACTGCGGGCAGAGGACGCGATGTGGGTCAGGCCCTTGCCCTTTATGTGGATGGTGACGAGATAGTATTTGAGAACTGCCGGATTTCAGGAAGCCAGGACACTCTTTTTACCGGGCCGCTGCCCCCCGCCCCATATGAAACGAACGGATTTCGTGGCCCAAAGGAAAACGCACCCCGTGTTAATGGCAGGCATTATTATAAGAATTGCTTTATTTCGGGGGATGTGGATTTTATCTTCGGAAGCGCTACAGCATATTTCGAGGATTGCGAGATATTCTCCCGGGGGCCGGGAAAGGAAATCGGGAGAACTGATACCTCTGCATCAACTTCACAGGGCCAGCCAGGTGGAACTGGCACCACTACGCAAACCTCACAAGGCCAGCCAGGTGGGACTGGCACCACGCCGCCAACTTCGCAAGGGCAGTCAGGTAGAACTGATACAACGTCGCCTGCTTCACAGGTCCATCTCAGCGGAACGGCTACCGTTATGCGAACAATACAAAGCCAGCCCTGCGGATACGTAACCGCTGCATCAACCCCACAGGGGCAGCCTTACGGATATGTGTTCAACCACTGCAGATTCACCGGCGACTGCAGCCCCGCAAGCGTGTATCTGGGCAGACCCTGGAGAAATTATGCCAAAACAGTCATCTTAAATTCCTACCTGGGTTCGCATATTCATCCCGCTGGTTTTCATGACTGGGACAAACCCGATGCCCGTGACACTGTTTTTTACGCGGAATATAAAAACTATGGTCCCGGTGCTGACATTCTTGGCCGTGCAGCGTTTGTCCGGCAATTAACCGATGCGGAAGCAGCATGCTACGCCCGCGATTGTGTTATTGGGAATGGTTCAACCCAGAGGATTTAATTCCCATTAACCGGGACTGTTCCGGGCTGCCTGCGCAGGTTCTGTGAATCATTCCAGCCAAACCGGAACAGTCCCTGTGTGTTCCGAATAACAGTCCTGAAAAATTCTTTAGCTACCGCACTTGTAGTAGAATACGGCGAGTTGGGTTCTGTCGCGTAAATTCAGCTTTTCAAGGATCACACTGATATAATTTCTGACGGTGCCTTCACCAAGAAACAGTGCTTCGGCTATCTCTTTGTTCGACAGCCCGTCTGCTACCTTTGTGATGATCTCGATTTCCTTCTCGTTTAGATCATAGCTTGAAAAAGTCGGTCTACCCTGACTGCGTGAAATCTGAGGAAGCTTCGAGACGATTTCATCGCCAAAAACCCGTTGCCCCGTAAACACAGCTTTTACCGAAGGGGTAATGCTCTCAAAATCCTGCTTCAGGAGATACCCCTTGGCTCCAATTTGAAAAGCCCTGGCAATATATTCATTATCGGAAAAGGTAGTCAAAAACAGGATTTTCGCGGCCTTATCCCGCGCCAGAATTTCTTCGGCCGCCTCTATTCCCGACATGCCGTCCATTCTGATATCCATCAGCAGAACGTCGGGTTTGAGCCGGAAGTACATCTCAACCGCCTGGTGGCCGCTGCTTCCCGTCCCTGCCACTTCAATTTCCGGATCAGCCTCAAGAATGGTTTTCAACGAAGCCGATACAAGCCTGTCATCATCTACCACCAGTATTCTCATGCAGTGCCCTCCTTCGGAACGGAAATAAAAATTTCAAACCCATTGCTTGTTAAAATGTTGATGTTACCTTTCAACGCTTCAATCCTGTCGGTCATATTCTTCAGCCCCAAACCTTCACCGGTGCTATAATTTCGAACGGTTCCGTTATCCCGGATGATCAACTGGTACAGCCCGGGGTGTTCCCTGAGCACAACGGACACAGCCGTTGCGTTTGAATGCCGGATGACGTTGGACAGGGCTTCCTTTACCACCGCAATGAACGCCGCCTTTACCTTTTTGTCCGGGTTGCCGCTGATTTGATAATCACAGGTCAGTTCACAGAATGTGAACCCACCTGTAATCTCCATGATTTGCACCTTTAAATCTACTGATTCATCATAGAGCTGGTGGACGCTGGCCCGAATGCTGTTCATGGCCTGGTTCAGGGTATCCTTCAGGGTTTTCAGGGAGTCTGTCATCTTCTCGTCCCTGTTGACGGTAAGCAGCGCGCCGGACTGTAAAATCGCACTGGACAGCAAATGGCCTACATTGTCATGAATTTCTCTGGCGATGCGGTTACGCTCGTTCAGCGTGGCGTTACTAAGCTCAAAATCCTGCTTTTCAATCAGATCCTTGTTTTGTTTGTTCAGAATCATAGTCAACTGGCGGGCTTCGTCGATTAAGTCATTGTGTTTGGAGCGCAGAGTCGTCTGGGTTTTGGTTCGGTACCTGAGCAGTGATGAAACCAGCAAAACCGCAATCACAACGAGGGTTGTCCGCCAGTTTGCAGACTGCAGGGAAAGCGACACCGGGATGATAGCAACCAGATTATAGTACTGATATTTACAAAACAACATATCATATGCGATCAGCGGAAAAAAAACAATTAGCTGCGGAACAAAGCAGGCCAGGATGGAAAACCCTGTGGTTAAAGCTGTAGAGAGTTTCTCATTGTCAAAATAGCTAAGAAAAGCGCTAAAAATAATGGGGATCAGGATAATGACCACATTCATCTCGAAGTTGGTTTGTATGAGATAAATCATAAAACAGCAGATAAACAGGATTATTTTATCAGTAATACCGGCCGTGTTTCGCATAATTCCTCACATTTGTGTCATCAGGGACGGAAACAATGCTTTCCCTTTGGACACAAGTCCCCGTGACTCACAGCCTCATCTTACCATTTTTCCAGTAGCTGTACAACACAGTAAATCATCCGCAGGCATGAAGCGAATGACATTTGTCATCTCCGATTGTGATTCGGTTCACTTATAAATGACACTCTGCTCAAAGTATAATAAAAGCACAAAGAGGATGGAGGTCATTGAATATGACTATAAAGGTAAAAGATCTTGTAAAGCGTTATGGGGATTTGGTCGCACTGGATCACCTGTCATTCACGGTAAAGGAAGGCGAAATCTTTGGTCTTCTCGGGCCCAACGGCTCTGGAAAAACCACCGCGATCAACTGTATCCTGTCCCTTCTGAAGTACGACAAGGGGGAAATTGAAATCTTTAGCAAGCCCATGACCCCGGACGCTTCTGCCATTAAGCGTGATATTGGGATTGTGATGCAAAACGTAGCCGTGTATGATGAGCTGACCGTTTATGGCAACATTGACTATTTCTGCGGGCTTTATGTGAACGATAAGGCAGAGCGTAAAAAGCTGGTAGCCGAAGCCATCGAGTTTGTAGGATTGGGGGAATTCACAAAATTCTATCCGAAAAAGCTTAGCGGTGGTCTGTTGAGAAGATTGAACATCGCCTGCGGCATCGCCCACAAACCAAAGCTGATCATCCTGGATGAACCTACCGTAGCTGTTGATCCGCAAAGCCGCAATAAAATTCTGGAAGGAATTCAAAATCTTAACAAACAGGGAGCAACCGTGATATATACCTCCCATTACATGGAGGAAGTTGAGCAGATTTGCACCAGGATCATGATCCTGGATAAGGGCAGATCCATCGCTACCGGCACAAAAGATGAACTGAAAGCCATGATCACATTGGGCGAGAAGATTACGATTGAATCCTTCGGTGTAACCGATCAGCAGCGAGCCGCCCTTGAAAAATTACCCGGCATTGTATCGCTGGAGTACAAGGAGAACCAGCTGGTGATTAAATCGGGTAAGGGCAAAAACAACCTTGAGACCGTGCTTGAATGCATCAAGCGGGAAGGAATTCAGTTTGGAAAAATCTATTCCGAGCTGCCCACACTCAATGACGTGTTCCTGGAAATCACAGGGAAAGAATTAAGGGATTAAGGGGGAAATCAAATGTTTGCTCATATCTTCAAATACAGATTGAAATGCCTCCTGCGGGATAAGTCAAACATATTCTGGACCATGCTCTTCCCATTGTTGCTTGCAACCTTCTTCCAGCTGGCGTTTTCCAACCTGACCACTGGTGAAAAGTTTACGGTAATCAATATTGCCGTGGTGGACAATACCGCCTGGCAAGAAAATGAAAGCTTCCAGCAGGCGATGGACGAGGTATCTACCGGCGAAGATCGTCTGTTCAACCTGACTATGGTTTCCGCCGACGAAGCCGACAATCTTTTGATGGATAACAGAATTTCCGGGTACATCTTCGCGGAGGAGCCAATCCAACTGGTGGTCAGCAAGTCCGGCATGAACCAGAGCATAATCAAAAGCTTTATCGACAATTACATGCAAAGCTCTGCCACGTATAAAAGCATTATAACCGAAGATCCATCTAAGGCAGCGCAGCTTGCCGACAGCCTGAGCGACCACCGGACCTATGTTCAGCAAACCAAACTTCCCGGCGGTGAGCCAAACTATGTTGTGAACTATTTCTATTCATTGATCGCCATGGCCTGTTTTTACGGAGGATTTATGGGGATGCGGGAAATTTCAGACATCCAGGCAAATATCTCCCCCATCGCCGCAAGGGTGAATGTGGCGCCGGTGCACAAGCTGAAGACATTTGTGTTCAGTTCTGCGGCATCTCTGTTTATTCTCTTCAGCGAGATGTTGATCCTGCTGGGCTATATCACACTTGTCCTGAAGGTTGATTTTGGCGGCAGAATCGGATATATCCTGCTAACCACCTTTATCGGTTCCATTACCGGGCTGACCTTCGGATCTTTTGTCAGCGTCCTTGTGAAAAAGTCCACGGGTGCCAAGGTGGGAATCCTCATTTCAGTAACCATGGTCTGTTCAATGCTGGCAGGAATGATGCAGCAAAACATTAAATATTTCATCAGCCAGAAGGTACCGCTGTTATCCTGGATAAACCCGGTGAACCTGCTGACAGATGCGTTTTACTGTTTGTACTACTATGACACAACCTCAAGATATTTCTTGAACATTACTTTTTTACTGGGTTTTATCCTTTTCTTCGGTTCAGTAACCTATATCATCATCAGGAGGCGAAAGTATGCAAGTATTTAAGCTTTGTATGAATATTATCAAAAAGAACCTGGGCATTTTAATGATTTACGTTATTGTATTCATCATGGTCTCGCTGATTATGTCCGCCAATATGAACCAGGATATGAAAAAGATCACCTCCTTCAATTCGAACAAGGCAGACATCGCATTTATCAGTGAGGAAAGCAGCACACTGATAAACGGCTTTAAAGAGGAACTCGGGAAAGTCGCAAACTTCGTGGAGATTCCTGATAAGACGGAAGATCTGCAGGATGCATTGTTTTTCCGGACGGTGTCCTATATCCTTCGTGTTCCCAAAGGGTTTACCGAAAGCTTCATGAGCGGTGAGGCAGTTCAGCTTGAAAAGACTATTGTGCCGGATTCCTTCAGCAACACGTACATCGACTTATCCATAGACCAGTATTTGAATGCTGCCAGGGTTTATGTCACAACCCTTGATGGCATTACTCAGGAAGAGCTGGTTGCGCATTTGAAAGCGGATTTGGTCGAAAATGCTTTGGTGGAGGTTAAGACAAACGGCGAAAAAACAGAGAATCAAAATTATGCTAACTACTTTTTCAACTATTTCTCCTATTCCCTGCTGTCAGTGATCATTATGGGTATGAGTGCCCTGATGCTGGTGTTTAATAAACGTGATCTGAAGCTCCGAAATGGATGCTCACCAATTTCAACAACCAGCATGAACCTGCAATTCATCCTTGGAAACCTTGTATTTACATTCTCAGCCTGGCTGCTGATGGTTCTGCTTTGCCTGGTGGTGAACTATAAAAACAGCTCTAACCTGAATACGGTGTACTTTATCCTGAACTCCTTTGTTTTTGCACTTTGCTGCGCCAGCATCAGTTATTTGATTGGCAACCTGGTAAAAAGCCCAAATACTGTATCGATGATTTGCAATGTGGTAGCCCTTGGCCTCAGTTTTATCAGCGGCGCATTTGTACCGCAGGAGTTGCTGGGAGGTCCGGTACTGAAAATCGCCAGCTTCGGCCCTACCTACTGGTTTATAAAAGCCAATAATGCTATTGCACAGTTATCCCAGTTTGATTATACACACCTGAAGCCGATTTTCTCTGATATGTTGATTCTGATTTGTTTCACAGTAGCCTTCTTTTCGGTAGCCCTTGTTATTGGAAAGAAACGCAGGTACTCCTGAGTTTTTCATCGCTTTGGCCTTCGCGCAAGCGCTCTTTAAACGGTGCCGCGAAAGCGGCTATCCGTTCAGGAAGAGGATTTTAACCGGCCCGTGCAAGCCCGAAGGAAAGCTGCCTTCTTCATAGAGGTTCGCCATACTGTTGGAGACTTCTACCCTAAGCTCGTTTTCTCCCTCCAGCAGCGCTGCGGAGAGATCAAAAACAAAGGGGCTCCATAATTGAAAACCGATCTCTTTTCCGTTGACAGTGACATGTGCGATCTCGTACACTTTTCCAAGGTCTAAAAATACTTTTCCGGTGCTTGCAGCTTTCTGTACATTGAATTTCCTGATATAGGTGAATACGCCGCAAATACCTGTGAACAGCTGATGATGCTTCTGTGAATGCAGGGAATCAATCGCAATGATCTGTCTGTCCGGCATGATCACAGACCAGTCTTGATCCAGCTCCAACCTTAAGGCGTATTCATCCGATTGAAATTGAGCCGGTTGAACAGGTTTACTCCCTTGAATGATTAGATCTGGTTGAACGGGTAGACCAGGTTGCATGGATAGTCCTGGTGGAATGGATACACTCGGTTGAGCGGGTTCGCACTGTTGAGCGAGGTTACACCGTTGAGTCGTTTCACATCGGACGGAAGGGTTCTTGTCAGGATGACTGCAAAGAATGATGCTTTCTCTTCTGTTCAGCGTGAGTTCAACCGTGACTGTATGGTCACGGGTAATTGTTACAGGCATCTCTTCGACAGTACCCTTCCAGGCATCCCACTTTTCAATTGCCCCTGATGAGGCCAGATGAATTTCCGTAGAAATTTCCTTTTCACCTTCGTTCACCAGCAGGTAAAAATGAAGCCCTTCCTTGATCACATGGCTGACCCGTAAATCCCTGTTATGCGGGTGACAAAACAGTTCATTTTCAATAGATCCTTTCACCAGGGCAGTTACATCCTCAAAGCTTGGGACCGTTGCAATACCATCCATGGAATATCCGGAAAGCGCATCATAGACAATAACCTTTCCGCCCGCTGCCTGGAAAAGCTTCACTTTTTCCAGAACAGGCCCAGTGATAAGCTCCTTGTCTTCAATGAGCAGGAGCCGATACTTTTGTTCTTCAACCGTCAAAAAACCGTCTGCTATTTTACCTTTCAGGCAGAGCGTCTTATCCTCCAGATAATTAAACTCAATTTGTGACTGGTATAAGGGTTTGACGATCTTCCAGGGCAGTCTGTCCTCTTCACATAAAACTGCCACCTGTGCCTGGTTCACAGAATCAGTCATCAGCCAGCACAAACGTTTGATATAATTGGACAGGCTCTTATAATATTTCCACCAGATATTATTCGGTCCCGCATCAGGAGGCCGTTCCCCATAACGTTCCTTTCCCCTGACGGAGTAATAAAAAGCGTGCGGATAAACAAGGTTCACGCCGCGAACAAACAGCCAGTCCAGGTACCATTTCATATCATCGGCTGAAAAAGCCCAGTGAATGCCTTTTGGCCCGCAGCAGCCAAAGCATTCGTTGGCATTTCTGCGTTTTTTATAATGCCGTGCCGCATCGGAGGAGCATTTCGCCAGGGTGGAATGCTCTCCTGCCAATGCCTTTCCGTCTTCCGGAGCCACCCATCGCCAGACAAGATCCTGCCCTGGAATTTGAAAATGCTTCAGAAAACCGATTTCATCACTCTTTTCAGGATGTCCGGTCAAAGCGATACCATGTGTTTCGCACCACTGTGAAAGAGGAATGTAGTAAGAGGCCTCCAGCTTTCTGTTGACCGCCTGGCGGTATTTTCTTCGGATCGCGCCCACATTGCCATCGGTTTGAAAAAATAAGGCAGGCAAGTCGGTCTCAAGGTTTCCCATCTCAAGATAAAAGTCCATGAAGCCTTCCGTCCATGGTAAAATCCCAGCATTCGCGCATCTGCCCACTATATTCGGTTCATCGGTAAACATGGCGGTAATGGTATTCCCGAAATACTCCTCGAGGCATTCATAATACCTTTCATGGGTCAAATGTATAAAGCTTTTGACGGCCTGCGGGTTTAAAATATCTGCCGAAGGCTTTACCTCCGGTTCCCGATCATCCTCCCCTTGGTGAATTCCCCGGATGGTTCCTCTTGTATAGGTTTTTATAAATACAAGCACTTTCCAAAAACCATGATCGGGCTTGTGAAAGCTTATCTTCCCATTATGCATGAAAAGGACCAGGGATGAAGCTTGAGCGATGACCCCATCCTGTACTTTTACAGCCTGTGCCGAAATATATTGCTCCCCTTGTTCCAGATGCGGTTCCACTGAGGTTGTATCGGCACTGCAGGGATACTCCAGAACCTTCAGCCCCTTTGAGGCGAAATCCGGGTTTCCCTTAACAACCAAGCCATGGGCGGAGCCCGACGGATACATGCCTTCATCGTACAGAATAACCTTCATCTTAAGGCGGGACGCTTCGGTGACCGCACATTTTACAAAGCTCATATACTCATCGGACAGGTATTCGGTCTCCTTTGGGATCCCAATCCTTGGGTGGATCACAAAACCCATGACCCCCTTGTCCCTAAAATCATGAATCTGCCTGAGAATTTCGTTTTTATCCAATCGATCATTCCAGAACCAGAAGGGAATGGGGGTATATTCATCGGAAGGATTAATAAATTGTTCTGCCGGATATTCTTGTCCCATATTCTTAAACACGCCTTTCTCACAGCTCTCTATCACAAAATTCATGGTGAAGAGCTGTTTTTTATGGATTGACCATAAGCTATGTCATGAGCATTACAATACCTTAATCATCTGAATTTTTCAAGGTTCTGCCCGCTAAAAATGCCCATTATGATGTGACAAGGCTTTCGGAGGATAAACGTGCTGGCATGTTTGGCCGCGTGACACAAGGGGATTGTTCTTCTATGCTCAAGAGCACAGAAGAACAATCCCCTTGTTTTACCTTCTGAAGAAAAAAGGGGTTCCGTTGTTCCGGAACCCCTTTAATCATCTGCCATTTTTACTATCACTATTGATCTGTCTTAGTGGAACGGTGGATTTTCATATTCTATGTTTTCCCTATTGCATCGGCAAGCATGTAGTACATCGGGACTGTCAGGTAAATTAACCAGCCGGGGTGCCACAGTCCCAGGACAAACCCAATGAACAGGTAAATCATCGTTAGAAAAACCGGGTAAGGAAATGCATGCATCATCTTTGATACCTTTTTCCTCTCTTCAGTGCCCCAACTTCTTTGAAAGCCCGGATTGGCACCATTTCCTTCCCAACCGGGATTTGCGTCATTTCCTTCCCAGCCAGGATTCGTGCTATTCCCTTCGCAGCCAGCTTTCGTGCCATTTGCTTGCCATGAATGATTTGCACCATTCTGTCCCCAGCCATTGCCCGCGCTGTTTCCTTCACTCTGGGAAAACCCTTCATCCTGCCCCGATACTGTAATGGATGCTTCAGCTGCCTGAAACGATGATTCAGGTTTTTCTTCGGAAAACAGCATTGCGTCCAGCGATATTCCATAAAGCTTGGAAAGGATAATCAAATTATCGGTATCCGGGGAGGCTTCCGCCCGCTCCCATTTGGAAACCGCCTGGCGGCTGACGCCCACTTTCTCAGCAAGCTGCTCTTGTGAAAGGTTGTTTGCCTTGCGCAATTGATACAACCTGTTTGCAATTTCTATATTCATCGAACCAACCCTTTCGAATTTACTACCCTCATTTTATCGTTCTATTGATAATTATACCAGAAATTCTGCTTTTCATTTCCGCAACTATTGGTTGCAATTGAAGTGAATACAAGGGAACGGTTCTTGTGTCACTTATTCAGGTTTGTTTCGGCCATACTTTTCGTGGGACGATACCCAATCCCCATGGCAGATGGCCCCTGCCAGAGAAAGTTCTCCCGCCAGCACGACCGCAGCAATAATCTCCGCCAGCTTCCGTGCATTTCCCTCGCCAAAGCAGCCCAAAATCTCCAGGCATTCCCTTTGCGTAGGAAGAGCAGTTCCCCCACCAACTGTTGCCACAATAAGAGATGGCAGCGTAATGGAGTAATACAGATCTCCCTGATCGGTGACTTCGACCAATCCTGCGCCTGTAGAGGATTCTGCCACGTTAGCCATGTCCTGCCCGCAAGCCAGGAAAACAGCCGCAATACCATTGGCGAATTGTAAATTTCCGCCATGAACACCGGCAAGGGTACACCCCATGTGTCCATAACGGAATAGCTTGAATATCCGTTCAGGGGTTGTCCCCAGATACCGGTTCACATAGTGCCTGGGAATGACCACCTCCGCGGTTACTGTCTTCCCGCGTCCATGCAGCATGTTGATATACGAAGGCTTTTTATCAACCCCCATATTGCTTTCCAGATAATAATCCTCAACAGGGAATTGGCGAAGAATAGCGGCAACAATATTAGCTGTGGCCTGGGTGATCATATTCATTCCCATGGCATCACCAGTGAAAAACTCAAAACGAGTGTAAACCGATTTCCCAACAGCATAGCATTCACATTGAACCAACCGGCCATGTTGAGTAACCTTCATCGTCTCCTGCTTGAAAGTATCAAGATTTGTCTGGATAAAATGTATGAACTCGCGCGCTTTTCCCACATCAGCCAGAATGAAAACAGGAGCACGCTGAATAGCATCCTTCAAAACCATGACCCTGGCGCCCCCCACTTTGGAAATCAAGCGGCATCCGCGGTTGTAAGAAATTGTCATCGCTCCCTCCAATGTAGACATCGGAACGTAGAATTTACCATTGGCATGGTCCCCATTTATGGTGACGGGACCTACAATACCAATTGGGGTTTGAGCAAAGCCGATGGGGTTTTCAATGTTTCCCTTGACAAGCTCCGGATCTACGGTGTAATTCCCGATGTTCTCCAATGGCAGCCCTGTCTGACTACGAATAAATTCCAGTCGTTCAAGAATGCTCTCTTTGCTGTAGTTGTTATTTTTGTTTTTTGGAATTCTGCCATTCATCCTGCGTTACCTCCAATTAGTAATGCAACGTCAACATACCGCCTATCATGATAAAAATGGTGCTGTTGTTTGAGCCTGTCCAGGTTGCTGACTTTTTGATCTTCCCATTGAAATGATTTATGGATGCATTTCCCATTACTATATCATTAACTGAATCCTCTTTACAAGATTATATAAAACTTTTGTTAAAACGACACAAGGGGACGGTTCTTCTGTGCTCTTGTGCGCAGAAGAACCGTCCCCTTGTGTTCCTTGTGTTGGTCTGCTTATAGATCGTAATAAAGCCCAAATTCAGCTGGATGCGGGATCCGGTTAAAGTCCGCCAGTTCTTTTCTCTTCTTCTCGGTCCATATCTCCAGCAAATGTCTGGAGAATACATCCCCCTCGAGTAAAAACTGATAATCGTCTTCCAAAGCGTCCAACGCTTCCTCAAGAGACTTTGGCAATGGCTTAATTTTTTCCTGTTCGCTTTTCGACAGGTGATACAGGTTTACGTCATAAGGTCCAAACCCGGCTTCTGAAGGATCAATTTTCTTAATGACACCATCCAGACCAGCCATTAAAATTGCAGCAAAGGCATAATACGGATTACAGGTGGCATCCGGATTTCTGATCTCAAACCGTTTTTGATCCGGTGTTTTGGCATAGCCCGGAATTCGGATGACAGCGCTTCTGTTCGAGGTGGCAAAGCAAATGCTGACCGGCGCTTCATACCCTGGAATCAACCTTTTATAGGAGTTTGTGCTTGGGTTTGTTAATGCACACAAGGCCCGTGCATGCTGTAAAAGGCCTCCGATAAAATACAGCGCGGTTTTGCTTAACCCGGAATAACCATTACTGTCATAAAAAACAGGCTCGCCGTTTTTAAACAGGTGCATGTGAACATGCATCCCGCTTCCCGCGTCACCAAACAATGGCTTTGGCATAAAGGTAGCACTTTTTCCGCCGGCATAAGCAACATTCTTCACGATATATTTAATCAGCATGGTTTTATCGGCCATTTCAAGCATTGGTCCCGACTCCACCTCTATCTCCATTTGGCCGGCACCGCCTACCTCATGGTGGTGATACTTGATCTCAACGCCGCATTTTTGCAGCAGCAGACACATTTCACTGCGCATATCATTCAACATGTCATGAGGCGGAGTGATATGGTATCCACCCTTCCGCGGTATGGTATATCCAAGATTGTTATGCGAATTACTGTTCCATTCGGCTTGCCTGGCGTCTATGCGAAAACTCGTGTGACGGGGGGCAACCTCAAGGCTGACCTGATCAAACACATAAAACTCAAACTCTGGGCCTGTTTTCATCACATCGGCAATTCCGGTCTGCTTCATGTATTCCTGTGCTTTGAAGGCTACAGATCGGGGATCCTGTTCGAACCTTTTGTGCTGGCTGTTAATGACAAAAACATCACCGATCATGGACAAGGTGGGGTGCTGTGTGAGCGGTTCCAGAAAAGAGGATGCTAAATCGGGAATAAAAATCATGTCACTTTTTTCAACCGGAGCGAACCCGTAGTTGGATCCGTCGAATCCAATGCCGTTTTGCAGGGTTTCTTCGGTGAACCTTTCTGCTGGTATCGTCAGATGGCGCCACCTGCCCAAAAGATCGATCATTTTAAAATCAATCAGCTGAATTTGGTTTTTAGTGCAATATTCTTTAACCTGCTCGATTGTAGAAAACATCACAGTCCTCCATTAGCAATATTCTTTACGACAAGACATGACATTAAATCAATTTCTATTATAATCACATGTCCATAATTAATCAATTATCGATTTTCCGAGTTGAAAAACGACATCGGTTCATTACTATTCAGAGATAAACAGG
>JAAYJG010000466.1 GCA_012523055.1 Ruminiclostridium sp.
TCCATCACCGCAAAGCAAACCGGTGCAGGCGATAATATTCGCATCACCGAAAAATCTGGAACCTTCTTTCAGGCCATCGGCATCGATACGGCAAATCCAGTAACCGAGCAGGGTGTTGATGCCATCGCAGAGATTGATAATATTACAATTACCCGAAACTCAAACACCTTTACGGTGAACGGTCTTGAGTATACCTTAAAGCAGAAGCATGCAGCAGACCAGATAGGTGAAACCATCACAGTTGAACAAGACGTGGATGCTGTTTATGATTCCATTAAAACCTTTGTGGATGAGTATAACAAGCTGGTGGATATGTTCAGCACGAAGCTGACCGAGAAGTATGACAGAGATTACCAGCCTTTGACTGATGAAGAGAAGGAAGCCCTATCTGAAAAAGAGATTGAGAAGTGGGAAGAGAAGGCGAAAGCCGGTCTTCTTAAGAATGACTCCATTCTACAGAGAATTCAGTCTGATATGCGTATGGCTCTGATTAGCTCGGTAGAAGGGGTGGGAATAAGTCTTTCCTCCATCGGTATAACATCAAAATCCTGGCAGGA
Source organism: Ruminiclostridium sp. (assembly GCA_012523055.1). GTDB lineage: Bacteria > Bacillota > Clostridia > DSM-8532 > DSM-8532 > JAAYJG01. The sequence continues at coordinate 558 of JAAYJG010000466.1, forward strand.
CAATGGAAAGCTTACCATCGATGAAGACAAGTTGAAGCAAGCCATCCGGGAAAAGCCCGACGAAGTGAAGAACCTGTTCATACAAAAATCCGAAGATGTTCCTTCCTACTCAAGGGACTTAACAGCGCAGGAAAGGTCTACCCGGTCTAAACAGCAAGGGCTGCTAAACCGTATATCCGATATCCTCGAAGACAATATCTCCATATACCGCAATAAGTATGGCAGAAAGGGGATATTGCTGGAGAAGGCCGGAATGGAAGGTGATGCTTCAGAATATAACAGCAGCATCGCTAAGGACATCGATGATTATAACGATAGAATCAAAGAGATGCTGGATAAGCTTCTTAAAAAAGAAGAAAACTATTATCGGGAGTTTTCCCGTCTGGAGACCTATATGAATCAGATGAACTCACAGATGAACTGGCTGATGTCCCAGTTAAACGTCGGCCAAGGATAATGCTGACGAAATCGTATTACCACAGCAGATGTAACAAAGATGGAGGTTTCGCATGAATATTACAGGATATAATCAATACAAGGAAAATAGCATCAATACCGCTCAACCCGAAGAGTTGACCTTAATGCTATATAATGGATTGGTAAAGTTTATTATGAAGTCGCAATATGCCATTTCCAAAAAAGATATGCAAGCGGCGCATGAGAATATCATCAAATCGCAAAACATCGTTCAGGAATTTATTGCAACGCTGGATAAGAACTACGAGGTTTCCACTGGCCTTTTTCTACTATATGATTATATGAACAGCAGGCTGGTAGAAGCAAATGTGCAAAAGAGCACCGCGATACTGGATGAGGTTTTGGGCTTTGCAAAAGAGCTTAGAGATACTTGGGAACAGGCTATGAAAATGGCAAAGCACCCGCCGAAAAAGGAAGTCGCTGTGATATAAATGGCTTAATATTTGGAGAATTCAAATGCAGGATCAACAGATACTGAATCAAATGATTGATTTATCTCAAAAAAAGCTTGAAATGCTGACAGAACTGAAACAGCATTCGGAGAGCCAGAACGAAGCCATCAAACAAGGAGATTTTGATCGGATTGAGAAGATGCTGAATAAAAAAGAAGAGCTCATTCAATCCATCCAAAAACTTGATAGCGATTTTCTTTTGTTTTCCGATAACCTGAAAAAGCTTCTGGGGATAAAAGGGTTGGATGAGCTGTCCAGCACCACTTTAGAGGGGCGGGCGCAGCTTAAAGACCATATTGAAAAGATAACTTCTGTTGTGGAATCCATTATTCGCATTGAACAAAACGGTTATGAAAATGCATCCGCAATAAGAAATGAGCTGACAGAGCGAATAAAGGGCGTTAACGCGGGTAGGAAAATGACCTCAGCTTACCATGCCAAGCCAATAAGTAACCCATCTTATTTCTTTGACAAGAAAAAGTAACCGGGTAGTTTATCTTCAAAAGAGACCGGGTTCGGGTGCGTTTATGCATCCCGGATCCATGATAGAATATACA
>JAAYJG010000467.1 GCA_012523055.1 Ruminiclostridium sp.
GAGTGCATTTTCAGAATTCCAGGAACGCTCAGCTAACCTGGCTGAAAAACCAGGGCTTTGATGTTGTTCAATACACAGCGGTTCATGCCGGCAATTTAGAGGAAGCTGTTACCGCTTTTTCTGCCCGGGCCGAACAAAGTGATCTTCCCGCAGATGGGCTGGTGCTCACTTACGATGATATTGCCTATGGGCAGTCATTGGGCAGGACAGCCAAATTCCCCAGAGACGCCATCGCCTTTAAGTGGCAGGATGAAATTCGGGAAACGAAGCTTGTCGGTATTGAATGGAGTGCATCCAGAACAGGCCTGATCAACCCGATAGCAGTTTTTGAACCCGTGGAACTGGAAGGAACCACAGTTCAACGAGCAAGTGTACATAATATTAGCATTATGGAAGGCCTTGCGCTTGGCATCGGAGATACCATTGGTGTTTACAAAGCGAACATGATCATTCCGCAAATCTCTGAAAATATGACGAGAAGCGGGTTGGTTGAGATACCCCGGCAGTGTCCGGTATGCGGTGAAAAAACCACCATCCGGCAGGAGAACGGCGTGAAGTCCCTGTACTGCACAAACGTAAACTGCCTTGCAAAACAGATCAAGGCATTTACCCATTTCGTCAGCCGGGATGCCATCAATGTGGAGGGGCTGTCGGAGGCCACCATTGAAAAGTTCATAGCAAAGGGTTTCATTCGGGAATATGCAGACATTTTCCGCCTGGAGCACTATAAAAATGATATCACACAAATGGAGGGTTTCGGAGAAAAATCTTACCAGAAGCTGTCCCAAGCCGTCAATAAAGCCAGAAAAACCAGCGCCGTCAGGCTTCTTTACAGCCTGGGCATTCCCAATATCGGGCTTTCGAATGCCAAGCTGATTTGCAGAAAACTGAACCATGACTGGGAAAAAATCATTCATGTGACACCTCAGCAGCTGATTCAGATCAACGGTATCGGTGAAGTGATGATTGATGAATATGTGCGCTTCTTCAGCAATGAAAAAACCTTGAAAGCGCTGGACAATCTGCTCAAAGAGCTTGAGCTTATATCCCCTGAAGCATCCGCCTCAGTACAGCTGTTTGAAGATATTCAGTTTGTAATTACCGGCAGCGTGGAGCAATTCAAAAACAGGAATGAGCTAAAGGATATTATCGAAGGCCATGGCGGAAAAGTGACAGATTCGGTCACATCAAAAACCAATTATTTGATCAACAATGATAAAATGTCCGGCTCCTCCAAAAACAAAAAGGCAAAGGAGCTGGGAATCCCCATCCTTTCTGAGGCACAATTTTTGGAATGGCTGAATCATGGCATTCAGCCGTAAGCGCACTATTCGCGCAAGCGACCAATGAATGCGGGTGTCAATGCACTCATGGTATTCCTTCGTGCTTGATTGTTGTGCATTTTTCACCATGAAGCTGCACATTTCTCTCTGAAAATGATATTGTTTCAGAAAACAGGTTTTCTTATAACGAGACCCAGATGTCGCCCACCTCTTAACGTATTTTCAGCTAAGGGCTGAAAAACGTGTGGTGGCGGGTACCGATTACCTTAATCAAGCGGCGAGCATATCTCCCGCCTCGATATAACGGTGTGTTGCGATTGCAAGCAATCGCTTCCGTTGTTATAATATGTCTTAGGAGCGTTTACTTGCTACAATGATTATGACTGGTCTTCATTTTGTTGAAGCCAGCCCGGAGAGGAATAGAATCAACCATGACCGAAACATGCAGAACAACCGCTTTGAAAGCAGACAGCAACAATCCAAGCATCATGTATACCTTGCATACCATATCTCAAATGAGTAAGGCAGAAATCGAATTGTTGAAAAAATTGAGCAAGAACAGAGGAGCCAGCACCTCCTTCAGTAAAGATGAAGAGGAGACTCTTTCGCGAATTCTGGAGGGTTTTAACGTAAAAACAATTCAGGAAGTCATTACAGTTATGCAGCAATTGAAGCTTTTTGACCTTGGTGGTTTCTAAAGCTTCGCATAATCGGTTGAAATTATCTGCAAAATCTGTTTACAAAAGGTCAAACTTGGTACAAATATAGGTACAGGGTACCATTGATTACCCCTGTTATAGCAGCAATCATGCGAAAAGAGCTGGAGGTCAGAAGATTGGATAAGAAAATCAATGTCAGCATTGGCGCCTGTTTGCCTGGTATGGTAACTGCTGAAACAATTTTTAATAATTATGGTGCCGTTATTGTATGGGAAAACACGAAACTGGATGACTCATCCATTCATCGGCTGAAGGATTTCAGGATAGAAAATATCCAGATCTTTGAGTCCAGCCTGCCCTACAAGCAGCTGAAAGAAGATAGAATGCCCGCCAAAGAAGCGGTCAGGGCGGAAGAAATTCCGTTCACCGAGGCGTACGAAAAAGATACCGATGCGTTCAAGTCGATCCTGTATGATTTGTCCACAGGGAAAACCGTCAGCCTCAACAAAACCATTGAGATTGCCAATTCCGTATATTCCAGAAAGAATGATAATCGGGAAATCATCAACTGCGTCACACAGATCCGCAAAGTGGATGAATACACCTATTACCATTGTGTCAACGTTTCTCTGCTGTCGATGTTGATTGGAAAGTGGATGAAGCTTGCTTCCGATGATATTTACATGCTCGTTCAGGCGGGGCTTTTACATGATATCGGAAAAAGCCTGATCTCCACAGAACTTATAAACAAACCCGGGAAACTGACGGATGAAGAGTTTTTAATGATGAAAAAACACTCTGAATATGGCTACTATCTGGTTAAAAACCTGAAAGGGATTGATGAAAGGGTTTCCGAAGCGGTTTATTACCACCATGAGCGAGAGGATGGTTCCGGGTATCCCCTTGGGCTGCCGGGTGCGGAGATTTCTCAGTTTGCCAAAATTCTTGGTGTTGCCGATACCTTTGATGCGATGACCGCCAATCGAACTTTTAAATTGAAGAAATCACCTTTTAATGTATTTGATATGATGCAGTTTGGTTGTTTTGGATATCTTGACCCCGTTATTATGGATGTTTTTCTGGCAAACATATCACACTACTATATTGGGTATAAGGTGAAGCTTAGCGATGGACGAATCGCAGAGGTAGTCTATATCAATCGACAGCAGTATGGAAAACCCGTTTTAAAGGTGGACGGTGCTTTTATAGATATATCCGTGGCAAAAAATATTTCGATTGAAGAGGTCTTATAGATTACCGGATGTAAGCTTGTGTGCTACCGAACAGGAGCCTTTTGACATGAAAGGCTCTTTTTTGATGACCGCTTCTGTGAAGTACGCCTTACTATTTCATTCCTTGTAAATAATCCCGGTGGGAAAAGGTATTGTAACTTTTCGCAAAAATCTTTACAATAGGGATATATCAAACTGGTATCTTATGTGGCGGTTACAGATAAGAAAAGCCCAAAGCTGGAATGGCAGAAGGAAGGGAGGAATGGATGGTGCCACAGAAAACAAAAGGAATACTGTTTCTTGTTTTCCTCTTCTTTGGTATGCTTTTAACCATGCAGTTTAGAACCATCCTTTTTGCCCAACAGCAGACCACCAGAGGGCAGACTTCCCTTCAAACCCTGTCAGCCGAGCTCGAACAGGTTCGTAAGGATGGCAATGAGCTGCAGGAGCAAATCAGAAAAATGGAAGAGGAATATAACGAGCTGATCGATCAATGGGGGAACAATGAGAACCCCATGCTCAATGAGCTGTTGCAGCAAAGAAAAGAAGCCCAGCTATACAGCCATATGACCGATGTAAAGGGCAGCGGTGTCATCATTACCTTGAATGACGCCCCAGCCAGGACTGAGGTGGATCCATCGGAATTGATCATCCACGATATGGATATTCTTGAAATCATGAATGAACTCAGGTATGCAGGAGCACAAGCTTTGTCCATCAATGACGAGCGCATCCTGGCCACCAGCAAACAGTTTTGTGCCGGCCCCACCATATTAATCAATCGGAATCGTTACCCGGTTCCCTATATTATCAAAGCCATAGGGGATCCGGATGCTTTATATACGGCGCTGGAGGAAAGCGAAGCAGTCATCATCATGAGGATATACAATATCCAGGTAGACATCCGCAAGGAGCAGGAATTGATCATTCCCCGATTCAAGCCTTATTATCAGAACATTGAACACATGATATCCGGGTTGGAGGTTGTGAACCAATGAAATTTTTCAAGCAGGCTGCATTAACCATTGTATGCCTTATTCTGGGCATTGTGATTGCAATGCAATACAGAAGCGTTAAAATTAACAATTCTCTGGCGGTCTATGAGCAGCAACGCTCCAGCGATTTGATCTCTGATCTGCTCAGAGAAAAGGAAAACAACGAGCAGCTCAGCAAAAGAATTGAAGAGCTGCAGGCCGAGCTGGAAGAGCTGCGCAGTGGAACAAGCAATGACGCGGATTACATCCAGTCAATGAAAAAATCCATCCAGGAGCTTCAGATCCTTGCCGGAAAAAAGACCGTGAAAGGCAAGGGGGTCATTGTTACCATTGACAGCCAGGGAAGCGCGCAAGTGGAGGACAGCAATATCCTCGCCGTGTTAAACGAGCTGAGGGCTGCAGACGTTCAAGCTTTAGCGGTGAATGATGAACGAATCATTGCCACCAGCGAGGTCCGCAGGGCGGGCAGCTATATGACCGTGAACGGCAGAAAGCTTCTTCCGCCATACATCATCAAGGCGATTGCTGATCCTGTGAAGCTTGAAAATTCACTGAAGATCATGCACGGCATCGTTGACATTCTGAAATATTACGATTTAAAGGTAGAAGTGAAGCAGGATGAGAACATCATCATTCCTGCCGTACGGGATGATGGAACTGTTTTGAGGTATGATTTATTAACACCTGTGGAATAATCTCCACCTCCTTCCCACGTACCAACACCAAAGCGGAATTATCCCGTGTTTATCCAAAACAACTTCATCAGCTGAACCAACTGCTTACCCTTCTTTTTTGCCACTGTTGATACAGGCCTGGCATTTTTTCACCTGAAAATGATATATATAGTAATAGGAATTAAAAGAGCCTGGGAACAAATACCCAATGTATTCGTTCATCACCCCTGGACGCCGCGAAAGCAGCATCAGGGAAGGCTCTTTTTTTATTGGTACTGTTATGTTAAATTCGAAGTTTATTGTTTTTTTGTCCTGCGTTTTCATTGTTCTGCTAGGTGCCATAATCCTCGCGGATCAGATTGGAACCAACAGGGGTGAAGCAGAAACCCTCTTCCAGCTTAGCTTTCGGGATATGGATTTTGATGTTGAAATTACCGGAGGTTTTGAGCAGAGCACTTATGAAGCGGGCTACAGGATTGAAGCTGTAAACCCGGAAGATCGCAACCGAGTCAGAAGCTGGGGAATCGCCAGGGAAAAGGGCAACAAAACACCACGGGCAGATCCGGGAACCCCGGAGCTTTTACGAAAATATCAGGCGATCTATCTTGCGGATCCTGAAAAACCGGTGGTTTACCTCACCCTCGACGAAGGGTACGAGAATGGTTATACCGGTGATATCCTGGATATTCTGGCCAGACAGAAGGTCAATGCCATTTTTTTTATCACAGGGCCCTATTTGAACCAACAGGAGGCACTGGTACGCAGAATGGTTGAGGAAGGCCATGCCGTGGGGAACCATACGGTAGGCCATTTCAGTCTGCCCACCCTGAATGATGAAAAAATGAGAAGGGAAGTTTCCGAGCTGGATAGTCTTTTTTATGAGAAATTCAACCGGCATATGCACTTTCTAAGGCCTCCAAAAGGGGAGTACAGCGAGCACTCCCTGGCGGTAACGTCAGAAATGGGTTATATCAATGTGTTTTGGAGCTTTGCCTATGACGATTGGAACAGAAACAACCAGAAAGGCTGGGAAAACGCTTATAACAAGGTGATGCCGAACCTGCACAACGGTGCGGTGCTGCTGCTGCATGCCGTGTCCAGCGATAACGCGCAGGCTTTGGAAAGGATCATTGAAGATACCCGCAAAAAAGGGTATGAGTTTGGGGATGTGTTTAACTTAATTCCCCTGGCAAGGGGGGAAAACCCGTGAAAAGAAGGAAGAAAGATCTCAAAAAAAAGAAAGAATCACTGACGGTGAAGGAGAAAGTTGCAAAAATGCTGGAGATCCCCAATGAGGTGGTCTCTGATCGTCCGCGGATAACCACCGTGGGAAAGCGGGAGGTTTTTGTCGAGAACTACAAAGGGATTCTGGAGTTTTCCAATGAAATCGTCAGAATCAAATCAAACTACGGAATTATCACCATCACAGGCAAAAACATGAAAATACGTGAAATCACCAGTGAAGACATGATTATCTGCGGCAACATAGAAAACATCGACTACCTGGAATAACAGCAGAGCTTCAGTCCGAATATACCAAGCTGTAACTGAGGGAACCTCAGCCCGAAGAGATGAAGCTGAAATTAAGTTGGGGGACATTCCACA
>JAAYJG010000468.1 GCA_012523055.1 Ruminiclostridium sp.
AATTGAATGCTTTGAGAATCCAGGTCAGGAACTGCGAGTTGGTGAGCTTCTTGAGAAACAGAAGGATTTATATATCAAGCTTGGAGTGAAGTCGCCTGTCTCGTTATGAGTGTGCGGGAATCCAGGAAGTATGCTCTTTTCTATAGTACTATGTAATCCACGTAACTCCAGAGGAAATAAAACCCAGCCAACCTACTAACTTTCTGGAGGTCTGAACAGCAACCTCCCGACTTCCTCGTTATCTCCTTTTCATCTGAAAGAATTCCTTTAAGAGGGCTGAGCAGGCATCTTCCATAATGCCGCTGTAGACGGTTACATGATGATTCAGCTGCTTAAGGCTGAACACATCGGTCACCGAGCCACAGGCACCTGCTTTGGGATCAAAAGCCCCGAAATAAAGACTGCGTATTCTGGCATTGAGGATAGCGCCTGCGCACATGATACACGGCTCTAGCGTAACATACAGATCGCAATCGGTAAGATACCAGGTGGCAAGGCTTTCACAGGCCTTTTCAATCGCCACGATCTCCGCATGGGCTGTCGCGGATTTTTTTGCCTCCCGCAGGTTACAGCCATAAGAAATGGCCCTGTTTCCTGAAACAATCACTGCGCCCACCGGCACATCTTCTGTTTGCATTGAGAGCCTTGCCTGCTGCAATGCAAGTATCATATAGGGGTTTGTCACCTGCTAACCTCCAAATAATAAAGAAAATAAAACTTCGCAGCAGACTATCAGCGATGATTTCAGGCCTGCCTTATCCCGCATATCGATTATTTAAAGCCAAAAACTGAATGAGTGAAGGTCTACGGATCATTCCATTCATTATACCATCCCTGGTCATGAAGATAAAGATTTTCGCATATATTTCCAATAGTATGCTTTTGGTGAAACCAATCTGACAAGCATGAGGAGACCGTTCGAAAAAGCATGTTTATTCAAAAAGCGCCGGATTCCAAGACTGGAAACCTGCATGGCTTCATTAATTATTACACATTTGTGTATGTTTTTAATGAATAAACCGACTTTCCGAGCCGGCTCCCAGTCACAGGTTTGTACCTGGCTGCCTTCAATTGTATAAAGGGATTTAACCTGATTCGTCAGCAATTACAGTACGAATGAAGGACCGCCGGTTGGAGAGGGGGAGAAAGCCTGACAATGAGAGAGAAAAGAAAGCTGTTGCTGCTTCTTGCCTGCGTGTTGCTTTTTTTCCTGTTAACCAAGGTATTTCAAAAGAAAAAAGAAGAGATGCCTCCGGAACCTGAAGTGACTGTAACCGTAATTCCACCTGAACCTGAGATTGTGGTATACAACACCCGGGATGATATGCTCCAGGTAATGCTGCTTGATGATTATCTGGTGGGCGTTGTCGCCGCGGAAATGGAAGCCTGGTTTTCCATGGAGGCACTGAAAGCTCAGGCCATAGCCGCACGAACCTATGCCCTTGGAAGGGCTGTGGGTAAATACGGAAGCAATATGGAGAGGCACTTTGGGGCCCATGTCTGCACCGATTCCACCCACTGCCAGGCGTGGATAACCAAGGAGATGTATCCCATCTGGTATCCAAAGGCCGAACCGGAAGAAAACTGGGCAAGGGTTGAACAGGCTGTGCATGAAACCTCCGGGCTGATCCTTACCTATGAAGGAGAGATCATCAATCCAATGTACCATGCAAACAGCGGCGGAATCACCGAAGATATCGAAGAAGTGTGGAATTCAGTCAAACCGGTTCCCTACCTGCAAAGTGTATACAGTGAGGGGGAAAATGATTATTCCAGCTTTGAAAAGAGTGTCGTTCTGTCCGGAGAGAAGATTCGCGAGGTATTGATGAAGGAATACTCAGAGATTGTCTTTCTGGGGCCGGTTTCAGAGGATGTTCAGGTGGTTCAGTTCACCGGCAGCGACCGGGTTAAGGAAATACGCATCGGTAGCATTGCCATTCCGGGTACCAAATTCAGGGAATTGTTTTCCCTGTCCTCCACCCAGATGAAAATACAATTCATAAAAGATGATGAAATGGAGATCCTGACATATGGGTTCGGACATGGTGTGGGCATGAGCCAGTGCGGGGCAAACGCCCTTGCGCAGAAGGGAAAGGACTACAGTTATATTCTGGAATATTACTACACTGGGGTTGAGATTGTTTTTATCCCGGAAGAGATCCTTTCAAGCCTGAAAACGGACAGACAGAAGTAAAACCCTGAATTTTCAGGGTTACCGAAAATATTCCTCAGATGTATAAATCCACTTCCAATGGCAATAATACTTTTTGGAGGTGGACATTGTGAATCAAAAGGGTTTTTATAATGAAAATAAAGAATGGTCAAAAAAGCTGAAAGGGTTTTTCAAGGAAAGCGGTTTTTATGTCTTGATTGTTGTGGGTCT
>JAAYJG010000469.1 GCA_012523055.1 Ruminiclostridium sp.
TCGATCAGGAGAGAGCTTTGCGGCAGGAACTCCTGAAACAAAACAGATATAAGCTGGAAGACAGGATTTTTCGGTCCTTCGGAATTTTAAAGAACGCGAGAATCATGGATACGGGTGAAGCCCTGAAGCGCCTTTCCGATTTGAGGCTGGGGGTGGATATGGGTATCCTTGAGGATATTGACATTACAGATATCAATCAGATGATGCTGCTGATACAGCCAGGGAACCTGCAAAAGACCACGGGCAGAATACTGAGTTCTGATGAACGGGATACCTGTCGTGCGCAGCTGGTCAGGGAAATGATGAACAAACAAAAGAATCATTGAGGTGATAAGGATGATCTACGGAGAATTCACACAAAAAGCAGCCCAGGCGTTAAACCTGGCAAAGGAGTGCTCCCAGGCGTTGGGGCACAATTATATAGGCACCGAGCATCTGCTGTGGGGGCTGATTAAGGAAGGAAGCGGGATTGCAGCCGGTGTGCTTCTTTCACATGGTGTAAACGATCAAAAGGTGCTTGAAAGCATTTTATCCATTGTGGGGCGCGGAGAAGGCACCCAGCAGGCTGTTGGCTACACGCCCAGAACCAAAAGGGTGATCGAGCTTTCCTATGCGGAAACCAGGCGCATGGGGAAAAACTATATCGGTACCGAACACCTGATGCTGGCGATATTACGAGAAGGGGAAAGCATCGCGGTAAAGATATTGATGGATATGGGCGTGGATACGCACAAGCTGTATGATTCCATTATCACCATGCTGCAAGAGGATACCCCGTCGGCAGTGGCAGCCGGCAAACCAAAGGCGGAAGAAACGGAAACCCCTACCCTCGATCAGTTCGGACGCGACCTCACCGTCATGGCCAGGGAAGGAAAAATTGATCCCATCATCGGCAGAGATAAGGAAATTGAACGCATTTTCCAGATCCTCAGCCGCAGGACCAAGAACAACCCCTGCCTGATCGGTGAACCCGGCGTTGGGAAAACTGCCATATGCGAGGGGCTCGCGCAGAGGATTGTTGAGGGAAATATCCCTGAAACCCTGAAGGAGAAAAGGGTGGTCACGCTGGATCTTTCCTCCATGGTCGCCGGGGCGAAATACCGCGGTGAGTTTGAGGATCGGCTGAAAAAATCCATCGAAGAGATCCGCAGCGCAGGCAATGTGATCCTGTTTATCGATGAACTGCATACCATTATCGGCGCGGGCGCCGCAGAGGGTGCCATCGACGCTTCCAACATCCTCAAGCCTCTTCTGGCTCGGGGTGAGATCCAGGTAATAGGGGCGACCACCATCGACGAATACCGCAAGCATATTGAAAAGGACGCGGCACTGGAGCGGCGGTTTCAGCCCATCCAAATCGGTGAGCCTACCCCCGAGGAGGCAATAGAGATTCTAAAGGGGATCCGGGACAAATATGAAGCCCATCATAATGTGAAAATCACCGACAAAGCTTTGGATGCCGCGGTAAAGCTGTCTGTAAGGTATATCACCGATAGGCATTTGCCCGACAAGGCCATCGATCTTATCGATGAGGCTTCCTCCAGGGTCAGGCTCCAAAGCTTTACGCCCCCGCCGGATCTAAAGGAACTGGAACAGCAGATCCAGCAGCTGCACAAGATGAAGGAAGACGCCATCGCCAGCCAGGAGTATGAAAAGGCTGTGCCTCTGCGGGATCAGGAAAACCAACTGAAGGAAGAAATGAACACCCGCAAAGAGGCCTGGAAAATGCAAAACCAGACGCACACGCAGGTGGTATCGGAAGAAGAGATCGCCGCCATCGTGGGCACCTGGACCGGTATTCCTGTCAGCCGTCTGGCGCAGGAGGAAACCGAAAAGCTTAAAAACATGGAGATCACCCTGCATCAGCGAGTTGTAGGCCAGGAAGAAGCGGTCATGGCCGTTGCGAAGGCTATTCGCCGCGGACGTGTCGGATTGAAGGATCCAAAGCGGCCTGTAGGGTCGTTTATATTCCTTGGCCCCACTGGTGTTGGCAAAACCGAATTGTCAAAAGCACTGGCCGAAGCCCTGTTTGGAGATGAAAGTCACCTGATCCGCGTCGATATGTCTGAATATATGGAAAAACACAGCGTTTCTCGTATGGTAGGCTCACCCCCAGGATATGTGGGCTATGACGAAGGGGGGCAGCTGAGCGAAAAGGTCCGCAGGAAGCCCTATTCTGTAGTACTGTTTGATGAAATTGAAAAAGCCCATCCCGATGTGTTCAATATGCTTTTACAAATCCTCGAGGATGGACGCCTCACCGATTCCACCGGCAGAATTGTAGACTTCCGCAACACCGTGATCATCATGACCTCCAACGTCGGTGCCCGTGACATCGTCGAGCCGAAGCAGCTTGGGTTTGCAACAGCGATTGTCAATGAGGCAAAGGACTATGAGAATATGAAAAAGAACGTCATGGGTGAGCTGAAAAAGACCTTCCGGCCTGAATTTTTAAACCGCGTGGACGAACTGATTGTTTTCCATCCGCTGACGCAGCAAAATATTAGTGAAATTGCGCAGCTGATGCTGAAGGAAGTATCCAAACGGCTGAAGAACACAAACATCACGCTTGAAGCATCAGAAGGAGTGGCCGAATTCCTTGCAAAGAAAGGCTATGACAAGGTTTACGGCGCGAGGCCGCTGCGGCGTACCATTCAGAGCATGGTGGAAGACAAACTGGCCGAAGAGGTACTCGACGGGAAAATACAGGAGGGAGATACAGTAATTATAACGCTTCAGGATGACAAGCTGGTGTTCGAAAAGGCAGAAGCAATATCAACCCCTGCAACATTGTAAGGAGCTGGTTTTCTCTTAAGACATCGTGCATTGTATTTCAAACTTCAATGAGCGCTTGCGCGAATTGTGCGCCAAAACGCGGGTGCTGAAAGCGCCTTCTACACGCAAAAACATCAATGTTTTTGTGTGTGACTTACGCGTTTTGTGTGCAGCAGGTTCGTAACTATCTCTGATAGTTACGAACGGTCTGCGAGCATTTTATCAAATGCCCTACAGTAGGGGATTGTACCCGCCACTGAAGCAGAAATCGGTTTATCCCACTCCACGCGTTTTTTACCCCAAAGGGCTAAAAATACGCTATGAGGCAGGGGTCTTAGGGCATTTGATAAATACCTGTAGTTCGGTATGTATGCATGAAATACCTGATTTGCCTGTATGATAATGTATTTCTTATCATGGGTATTCCGTCCGTCATTGAAAATGAAATGAAACATGAAAAAACGAGAGAAAACAAGATAAACAATCAAATAAAGAGAGATTAAGCAAGATATATTAAAAATACGGCATATTGTTCTTGACATTGTGATGGTGCTGTATTACAATAAAAATCGCCGCTCAAAACGGCGGTTTTTCATTTGACTCGCAATCGGCGGCAATTGCGGAACAACAGGTTGCGCATATTATCGGGTGCCGCTTGAAACAGGCTACAAACGGACAGGGATATGTCCGTATTCCAGAAGGAGGATACACATGAAAACATTCATGGCTAATGCAGCGAACATTGAACGAAAATGGTTTGTTGTAGACGTGGAAGGCAAAGTGTTGGGCCGTGCCGCCAGTGAAGTTGCAAAGATCCTGCGTGGTAAACATAAACCTGAATTTACGCCTCACGTAGATACCGGTGATTTTGTCATCGTCCTGAACGCTGATAAGATCGTCATGACGGGCAATAAGCTCGACAACAAGATGTACAGGCATCATACCGGCTGGGTTGGGCATTTGAAGGAAACCACAGCCCGTAAATATCTGGCCGCAAAACCTGAACAGGTTTTTGAGCTGGCTGTCAAAAGAATGCTTCCCAAAAACAGCCTGGGAAGACAGATTTTCAAGAAGCTGAAGGTATATGCAGGTGCCGAACACAATCATCAGGCGCAGAAACCTGAAGTCCTTGAACTGAACATATAACGAGGGGAGGCGTATTTTAAATGGCAAAGGTACAATATTACGGTACAGGCAGAAGAAAAAGCTCAATTGCACGCGTTTGGCTGGTTCCAGGCGAAGGCGTTGTTACCGTGAACGATCGTTCACTGGATGAATATTTCGGGCTGGAAACCTTGAAGGTTATTTCCAGGCAGCCGTTGGTTCTTACCCAAACTGAAAACAAGTTTGATGTTATTATCAGTGTTATCGGCGGTGGGTTTACCGGCCAGGCAGGCGCCATCCGTCATGGCATTTCCAGGGCTTTGTTAAAAGCAGACGAAGAGTTTCGCCCTGCATTGAAGAAGGCTGGATATCTCACCCGTGACCCGAGGATGAAGGAAAGAAAGAAGTACGGCTTGAAGAAGGCCAGAAGGGCACCACAATTCTCCAAGCGTTAATGTTTTTGCAAAAGCTATCAGCCCGGAAGCAGTATTGTTTCCGGGCAGTTTGCTTTTTTGGGGAGATACCGCGCAATTATTGATTTGGGCAGGGCTATATACAGCAAGCATGACCGCGGACTGGCTTTAACCACGATTGTTAATGACGGCAGCCCAAAAGAAGCTCACAGGAAACGAAATAAAATACATTGTTTTTTCGAAAAATTTTACCGAACAAATGTTTGCAATATATAAACGGTATGATATAATGTTGTAGGCATCCTCCGGTGTTTGAGGACGCCGATTCCGGGAATAATGAAACTGTTCATCTATTCCCCTTCGAGAGAGGAACTGCATGAGAAACAACATCTATATCAAGGGTGCCTGTGAGCACAATCTGAAAAATATCGACGTGGAAATCCCAAGGGATAAACTGGTGGTCATCACCGGGCTTAGCGGTTCGGGGAAATCCTCCCTCGCCTTCGATACCATTTATGCCGAGGGGCAAAGAAGGTATGTCGAATCGTTATCCTCCTATGCCCGTCAATTCCTCGGGCTCATGGAAAAACCCGAGGTGGAATACATCGACGGGTTATCCCCCGCCATTTCCATCGATCAGAAAACAACCAGCCGTAACCCCCGTTCCACGGTAGGTACGGTAACAGAAATATACGATTATTACAGGCTTCTTTTTGCACGTATTGGCATTCCACACTGCCCCGAATGCGGAAAGCAAATCTCCCAGCAAACGGTGGACCAAATGGTCGACAGTATCCTGTCCATGGCCGAGGGCACACGCATTCAGCTACTGGCCCCCGTTATCAGGGGCCGTAAAGGGGAATATAACAAGCTGATCCTCGATGCGCGCAAAAACGGGTATGTCCGTCTGCGCATTGATGGCGAAATCATGGATATCCAGGATGAAATCAAGCTGGATAAGAATAAAAAGCATACCATTGAAATTGTGGTCGACAGGCTGATCATTCGTCCGGACATTCACAAAAGGCTCACCGATTCCATCGAAACCGTGCTCCATCTTTCCGGTGGGATCCTCGTGGTTGATGTTGTCGGTGGGGAAGAGCTGATGTTCAGCCAGAACTTCGCCTGCACCGATTGCGGTATCAGCATTGAAGAGCTTACCCCGCGCATGTTCTCCTTCAACAATCCCTACGGCGCCTGCCCCACCTGCAGTGGCCTGGGAACCCTCTTAAAGATCGATCCCGATCTGGTCATTACCGATGGCTCAAAATCCCTTGCGGAGGGCGCCATCAACGTTGGCGGGTGGAATTTTGCAAATGAAGACGCGTACAGCCATATGTATCTTCTGGCCCTTGCAAAGCATTACGGCTTTAGAATCGATACACCGGTCGAGAAGCTTCCACAGGAGATCATCGACAAGATCCTGTATGGCACCAACGGTGAGAAAATGAAGATACAATATGAGAAGGAGTACGGCAGCGGAAGCTTCATGGCACCATTTGAAGGTGTCATTACCAGCATGGAGCGCCGTTACTCCGAGACAAAGTCCGATAGTTCAAAGGAATACTATGAAAGCTATATGAGTCATAACCCATGCCCTGCCTGTCAGGGAAACCGACTGAAAAGGGAAACACTCGCGGTCACCATCGGCGGGGAAAACATTTCCCAGGTTACCGGGAAGTCGGTGCTCGACAGTATTGAGTTCTTTAATAACCTGAAGCTGACAGACAGGGAAATGCTGATCGCACAGCAAATCATGAAGGAAATTCACGCCAGGCTGGTTTTTTTAAAGGATGTGGGCCTGGATTACCTCACATTGTCCAGGGCCGCGGGCACGCTGTCCGGGGGCGAAGCCCAGCGCATTCGCCTGGCCACCCAAATCGGTTCTGGCTTGATGGGTGTATTGTATATTCTCGATGAGCCCAGTATCGGTCTGCACCAAAGAGATAACGACAGGCTGCTGGCAACCCTGAAGCGCCTTCGGGATTTGGGCAACACGCTTTTGGTCGTCGAACACGATGAAGATACCATGTATGCAGCCGATCACATCATCGATATGGGGCCGGGCGCTGGTGTGAACGGCGGGTACATCATCGCGCAGGGAACCCTGAAAGACATTCTGGAAACCCCCCAATCCATCACCGGGCAGTATCTCAGCGGTGCAAAGTTCATCCCCGTACCAGCCCAAAGGCGCATTCCCAACGGAAAGGTTCTCGAGGTGGTTGGGGCAAAAGAGAACAATCTAAAAAATATCAACGTATTGTTTCCGCTTGGCATGTTCATTTGTGTCACAGGAGTGTCCGGCTCGGGAAAAAGCTCGCTGGTCAATGAAATTTTGTACAAGAAGCTGGCATCCAAGCTGAATCGCGCAAAAACAAGGGCCGGTGCACACAAAGACATGCTTGGGCTGGAGCATCTCGACAAGGTGATCAGTATCGATCAAAGCCCCATCGGCAGAACGCCACGCTCCAACCCTGCCACCTATACGGGCGTTTTCGACCAGATCCGCACCCTGTTTGCTTCAACCAATGACGCAAAGGTAAGGGGCTACCAGCAGGGGCGTTTCAGCTTCAACGTCAAGGGTGGTCGTTGCGAGGCCTGCAGCGGTGACGGTATCGTAAAAATTGAAATGCATTTTCTGCCCGATGTGTATGTTCCCTGTGAGGTATGCAAGGGAAAACGGTATAACCGTGAAACCCTCGAGGTGAAATACAAGGGCAAGAATATTGCCGATGTTCTCGACATGACCATTGACGAGGCCGTAGAGTTTTTTAAGAACATTCCCTATATTCACAGAAAAATTGAAACCCTGCAAGAGGTAGGCCTGGGGTATGTTAAGATGGGGCAGTCCTCCACAACGTTATCGGGTGGTGAGGCACAAAGGGTAAAGCTGGCTACCGAGCTTTCCAAACGGAGCACCGGCAAAACCATGTACATTCTTGACGAACCGACAACAGGCCTTCACATCGCTGACGTCCATCGCCTGATCGAGGTGCTGCAGAAGCTGGTCGAAGGCGGAAACACCATGGTGGTCATCGAGCACAACCTTGAAGTGATCAAGACCGCCGATTATATCATCGATCTCGGCCCCGAAGGGGGCGACAGAGGCGGTACGGTGGTGGCCACAGGCACCCCCGAGGCCCTGGCGCAAAACCCGGCATCCTATACAGGACAATACCTGAAAAGGCTGAAGGATTTAAACCTCTAACATCTGGAACATTTTTTTCCACGGCACCTTGAACAACATGAGGGTATGTGGTATATTGGTATCAGCGAACAGAATTGGTTAGTATCCGAAAGCTTTAAGAGGATGTTTCAATAATTGAATAAGGTTGTTTCTTCAGGGAGAGGTGTAATTCCTTACCGGCGGTAATCAGCCACAGGCTGAAAGCCCGCGAGCCCTTTTGGGCAGATCCGGTTTAATTCCGGGGCCGACAGTATAGTCTGGATGGAAGAAGAAGGTCTTTTGTTATGCGTATTCGCCCTGAAGTTTTTTGCTTCAGGGCTTTTTTATGCCTTTACCTATAAAGTAATTTATGTTTTATTCTATATTACAGGAGGTCTTGAGAACATGAAAGATAGTTTTACAGTAACAGCAAACCCCCAGAAAGTTTTTAGTACGAAGAACATAACCAAGATCGGAGTTTTGTCTGCATTAGCGGCACTGCTGATGTTGCTGGAATTCCCCCTGTTTTTTGCACCGTTCTTCTACCAGCTCGATTTCAGCGAGGTTATGGTTTTGCTCGGTGCCTTCTCTATGGGGCCTGTGGCGGGGATCATCACCGAAGCGATTAAGATTCTGTTGAATTTAGCCCTTGACGGAACGATCACCGGCGGGATAGGGGAATTCGCCAATTTTGTTATTGGCTGTTCTTTTATTGTTCCGGCTGCAATCATGTACCAGCGTAACAAAACCAAAAAAAGCGCCATCGTTGGAATGGTTGCAGGAACCATTTCGATGGCCATCATCGGTGCAGTGATGAACTATTATGTGATTATTCCAGCGTACTCGATGATGATGCCTCTTGATGAGATTATCGCATCGGGCACGGAGGTCAACTCTGCCATTAACAGCCTGGAAAGCTTGATCCTTCTGGCAACGACCCCATTTAATCTTTTAAAAGGCGTTCTCACCTCTATCATCGCTTTTCTGCTGTACAAGAGAGTTTCACCACTGCTGCACAGTTGACAAATGAAAATGGATTCGGCAAACTATGTGTATACGATCGATTAGGTTCATCAAACATTGCCAATGTCCTGTGCTTGTTTGATATTCGATGGTCTTGAATCTGTATCCGTATAAACCGACAGTCTTGATAAAGCCGGAACAGAAATGGCAGATAGTGGAGGAGCCTATGGCAGAAAGTTTTCAACGGCCCAGTAAAACAGCAACCGATTCCATTACAGAGATGACTGAGTTGATTTTGCCCAATGACGCCAATTTGCTGGGAAACCTTTTGGGCGGCAGGCTCATGCACTGGATCGATATTGCTGGCGCGATTACTGCTTCGCGGTATTCCAACTGCGTTGTCGCGACAGCTGCCCTGGACAGCCTTGATTTCAGGCATCCTGTCCGGGTGGGCGAAATGGTGCGTCTGAAAGCCCGGATCACCTGGGTTGGGAACACCTCCATGGAGGTTCGGGTGGACGTCTACTGCGAGAACATGAAAACCGGCGCGGTCATTAAATCCAATAAAGCCTATATCACTTTTGTGGCATTGGATGATTCAGGCAAACCGGTACAAGTTCCTTCGCTGGTTCTTGAAACAGAAGAGGAACGCAAAGAACACGCATTGGCGGAAAAGCGCAGGGAAATGCGCCTGAAGAAGAAGTCCGGTTCAACATCGACAGACAGGCCACAATTACCATAAGACGTGCATGAATGTAAAATTTTAGTTTACGCAATGCCTCTGTTTTCCGATATATAGGATATAGTCTATGTTTTTGTAATGTGTACGAAGGGAAAAGAGGTGTTTTTCGATGACATTTTCAATCAGTGTGATTAAAGAGAAAAGTGCCGACCCGGAGCTTGTATTGAGTGTGTCCATTTATGATGGGTCTGTTTCGGTTACCAATGCCGTCGTCGAGGTTCAAAGGATTCCCCCAAAGGTAAACATCCGCTACCCCAATGAGATTTTGGACATTCTGCCCAACATTGACCAAAAGAAGCTGGAGCTGGAGATCCTGAACAAGATTGTGGAATACATCATGCAGATATCGGATAAGGATGTAATAAAAACCAACCCGCTGTACGGAAGAAAATGATAAACCTGCCGTCAAAGCTTGGTCTTTTTAGTTGCTTTCAGCTTTGGCTGAAAATAGAAATTGCCCTGGGTATCCAGGGATGCATAAAAAATGTCATCGGGGTTCGGCCAGCCTTTCTCCTGAAGTTGCTTTTCCAACCATGGGATGTCTAACTTTACGAGCTTCAGGTTTTTCTCATGAATTCTTCCATCAACAATCAGATCCACGGAAAGGCCTTCATATTTTGTTTCTATTCCTAAATCCGCCGGCGTCAAAGGCCTTTTTTGAGACTTCACCACAAGGCTGAGCTGCCCGTTTGTTTCCAGGATCCCATGCTCTACGTCTGAAATGTTCTGAATACCTGCAATCCGCAGCTGTTCAAGCAAATCATTGATCGTGTATAATTCCTTTCTCAGGTTCTTTTCCTGAAGGTTACCGTTCATGATAACAATGCGGGGGCGTCCGCAAATCCACCCCCTGGCTTTAACGCTTTTTACAGCCAGGAGTGACACCATAAATTGAGTTATGACCAGAATAGAGATTGGTATAATTCCGTCCCAGATTCCCTTGTTGCTTTCCGTAAGAGGAAATGCTGCCAGTTCGGAGATCATCAGCGCAACGGCAAATTCAAAAGGCTGAAGCTCACCGATCTGTCTTTTTCCCATCAGGCGCATGGCTACAATAACAACCAGATACAGCACTATTGTTTTCCAAACGATTGCCATGGTTTTCCTCCGCAATCAGAGCGTTCGGAAAAGCATGCTGCATTATGTGTATTTCCAGTCATGGAAGCCCACATACTGTATTTTGCGGTTTCACCAATTATGCTTCCGCGCTTACCGAACTGCCCCAGGCTGGTATGTTCTCTTTCGTTTATTTTTCCATACCCTCAGCGGAACTATGCAATAATTTACGGATTTAATGTGAATAGCAAAATTCCCCATCCTAAGCGGAGGAATTATTCGAAAAAACCTAAAAAGCTTCTTCTTTTCGCTAAAGCGGTTCCTGGTTATCTTTCGGTTTAATGGGCTTATTTTTTTGGAAGCAAAGAGCTTAAGGGCGGACATTCCTCGCGGAGGATGGATAACAGATCCAAATCATGATATTGGCCGTTGTGAAAGGTAGCCTTGCGCATGGTGCCTTCATAAATGAAACCGCAATGCTCCGCAACCCTGCGGCTTCCCGTATTATCCTTCATCACGTTGACCTGAAGCCGGTTGATGGGGTGGCACGCGAACATATAGGCACAAAACAGCAGCAGGGCTTCACTCATATATCCCTTACCGCCATGGGAGGGATGGAACAGCTCGTAGCCAACCTCATATCCCGATTGATAATCAAGACCTTTAAAAAACAACAGCTCACCCAAATAATGTTCATCGTGATCCATGATGAGCATTCTTCCTTCATCCTTGTCCCACAAACCGGTTTTATTGAATTCATCCACAAATTCGGTTTCGGATGGGATGGATAAATGCCAGTAGGGGCCTTTATTGTTAATATCGCAGATCAAGGGATAAACCCTTTCCAGATCCTTTCTTAGGAATGTGCGTAAAAGTACTTTGTTACCTTTTATCATAGAACCTCCACTCAGCAGCCCGACACTTGCCGCACGACACAGGAAATGATGCAACAGATTGTTACTGCTGATTCGCTTATAACGAGGCCCGATCTCCCCCACCTCTTAACGTATTTTCAGCTAAGGGCTGAAAAACGTGTGGTGGCGGGTACCGATTACCTTAATCAGGCGGCGAGCATATCTCCCGCCTCGATATAACAGTGTGTTGCGATTGCAAGCAA
>JAAYJG010000470.1 GCA_012523055.1 Ruminiclostridium sp.
ATCCCCCTCTGAGGCATAATGCCTTGCCAGCTTCAAGGATGCGCCGGCATGGTTGGGGTTATCCTCCAGAACCTTCAAAAATAATGCGACAGCTTCAGCGCGTTTTCCGTTTTCATAGGCTAACACGGCTTTCTCATATAAATCATCCGGGTTTGCGTTCTCCAGCGTCATGATGACCATATTCCGCTGTGCATCAAACCTGATTTCCCCACCAAACAGCTCGGTCATAAATCGTGCGGGCACATGGGTACGGTTATTCACCACCCTGCAGGGCGCCAACAGCTTTCGTTCCGTACCGTTCACACTCACCAAATCACTGCCGTTCCACATCTCCACCCGGGTATCACGCTTCATTGCCCAAAGTGTACCGGAACCGGGATCCCATCCCGCCTCGGCGCCAAGAGCCTCCATGATTCCTCGAAGGGGAACCATCGTGGTCTGGTTTTCAAAATACGGATCGGTATCCAGGAAAAGCTCGGTACCATTTAACTGCAGCCTGATGGGACGTGTTTTCCTTTTTGTGATCACGATAGCATTGCTAATCTCTCTGCTGGGTTTTGTGATGACCTGTCCTTTGAAATATAACGCGGAGGATGCTCCTCCATCCAGGTTCATACCGTCCTGTATATCAAGCTTAAGCAGGATTTCCGCAAGCTCTTTCAAGGTAACATCGGACACTGTTCCCAGGATTAAGACCTGTTCTTTGGTTACCCCGATAAAGCTTCTTTGTGCTGCCCCGATAAACTTGTTATCTGTAAACCCTTCTTTTTTAGCATCCAGAATGTTTTTCCCGCCCTGTACCAGCAATGGCCCTGCTCCAAGAGTTGAACGGATGTCAGACCACTGGACGGGATCCCCTTTTTTCCCGCCATTACTGTAATCAATTTGGTTATGATTGATTCTATAATCCACTTTGTCCCCCAATCTAAACATGGACGCGTACACCTCGGCTCCAAAAACCAGTGTGTATCCGTCGCTGTAGATCGGGACAACGCCATTCTTAATTTCAACTACTTTTTTGTTACGGATAATGATGGCTGTTTTCTTTCCAGCATCCACCTGTTTCCCAAAATCGGGGGTATTAAGGATATTGGCATCTGGACGGCTGTAAACCTGGTTAATGCCCCATACGCTCCAGTTATAGGGGTATTCCCACATTCCATTCACGCTGCCGGAAACAGTGGTAAAAAGATGCGCAAACCGGATCGTATTATCGGCCGCAAAACCGATAGAGGTTCCGGAGTTGGTGATATAAGCGGTTCTTCCCTGGATTTGCAAGTTGCCGGTCGGCTGCAGATCGGAATAAGAATTAAAGAAGGTACCATTTATTGCGGCTATCACTTCAGTTTCGTTGTTTGCAGGTTGTTCGGCCAGGCTAACAAAGGGTTCCGCCTTGCCAATGCCCTTCTGAGCCAAAACCACCTCGGCACGGTACAGGGTGTCTTTCATGTCGATTCGGACAATCCTGACTTCCCGCGAGCCGCCGCTGAACTGAATACGGAGGCTTTGGGAAGATGCCGGTTCCTCTGCCGCAACGACGAAGGAAAGCATCAAACACATTATGAAACCTGAAAAAACAGTAAACCAAATTTTTTTCATTTTTCTGTTACCAAACCTAAAACCTGTTCACAATCCTTCTGTGAGCTCCCGTATGCCAGGACAAAAAGGTTATACAGTAAAAGAAGTTTTTGTTTGAAATTACACTTCAAATATAACATGATCTGACTTTATTCACAAGTGACTTTTAGGAAGGTCATCCAGGATGATGTATCATTCCGTTACTGTTCACCCCCCTCTTTATTCAACTCATAAGTTTCTGCATAGGTATGTGTTTTATCCTGAGCACAACGATGTCATCCTGAGCGCAACGATGTCATCCTAAGAACAGCGAAGGATCTTGTCAGGAGTAATGTAAGATCCTTCACTTCGTTCAGCAGGCTGCGCCTGCTTACCTGTAAACAGTAACGTTTCGTTCCCGATTGTATGGGATTGAAACGAATTGATTACGCACGAAGCCTCTGTACTGCTGCATTCAACAGGGATTCCATTTACTGCGGGGCTGTGCTATAATATTTCACATGCAAACTGTCCCCGTTCTGGAGGAGTTATGTTTTTATTGGATGAACCCTCGGATATTGCTGAAAACAAAATATTCATCCTTTACTTAATCCAGAAATTGGATACCCCTGTTGGGAGCATTCAGCTTGTAAAGATTATTCTGGAAAACAGGTTTATGAACTATTTCTTTTTTCAGCAATATTTAAGTGATTTGGTTGAGGAAGGTCTGGTCACTGTCCGAAACGATCAGGGCTGTGCGTACTACGAGATCAATGACAAGGGTTTGCGGGTGCTGGATATGTTTCAATCCATCCTTCCCGCGGGCTTAAAGAAACGCCTCGAAGAAAGCCTGCCCTCCCTGCGTAAAAATGTCCGTATGGAAACCTTTATTACCGCGGATTATATACCGGAAGATGAAAACAGTTATACTGTTACCTGTAAAATCCGGGAGAATCATTTTACTTTGTTGGAAGTGAAGCTGGCTGCGGGCTCCAGAGAGGAAGCACGCAACATTTGCAGGAACTGGACGAACTCGCCGCAGCTGGTCTATTCAGAAATACTGGATACTTTAATGAAGGAAAGAAGCGAAAAAAACGGGAAAGATTAATTCCCGGTTTTTCATTTGAAATAATGAAGTTAAAAATCAAACACCAGCGACTTGAACAATGCAAAAAATTCACGAATATAGCAGTTCACCAGCACAATTCCCGGGGTAGGGGTTGCATACCCATATCCCTTCAAACCATTTCTTCGGGTCAGGATGGAGGATCGGAAGATATGAAAGTCACTGGTGATAAACGCAATTTCCTTCTGTTCTCCAATGAGTTCCTTTGAATATTTAAAATTTTCCATTGTGCTTGTAGATTTATCTTCGATCATGATCCTGCCTGCGTCTACTCCCCTGCTCTTAAGGTATTGTGCCATCGCCTGAGCTTCGGGCATGGGTTCATTGCTTCCCTGCCCCCCTGAGACAATAATGGTTGTTCCCGGGTATTGAGCGGCATAGGCTATGCTGAGTTCCAAACGGTTCACCAGTGACAGCGTGGGGCTGCCATCTTCCTTGATCCCCGCACCCAGAACAATAACATATTCAGGTTGTTCTTCAAGAATGGGTGTATAGATGCCACCAAGAATAATACAGCCCTCTACGACGACAAAAATCAAAAGAAAGAGAAGAAAACCCCAATAAACGGCTTTTCTCAGAAATGGGTTCACTTTTTCCAGATACTTTTCCCAATAAGGTTTAAATGCGAATATGATAAAAATGACACCGATCACCGCAGGCATCAGAGTTCCTAGATCCATGCCCTGAACATAAGCCCTGACCATAATCGTATCCAGAACACCTGCCAGGCCGATAAAAAGAAAGATAAAAAACCTGATCTTTTTCTTCTTCATTGTTGTACCCCCATCCCAAAGGATTTTATCATCAGCTGTATAATAGAAAAATACCGGCGCAGTAAAAAATACTTTTTATTGGGAAACCAGTTTGTTAAGCCGGTATCTTATCAGAATTTCCATTTTTCAATGATAACTTCATACACCTTCAGGCAGCCCGAATCTTGTCAGTTTTCGCAGTATCATGCTGATATTCTATCTCAATAGGTAAAAATGCGCAAGCAAAAGCACCCATGGCATATGATAAGCCTGGGTTTGGCGGTTTGATTCCAATCTTGCTTGAGGGCTGTAATTTTACAGATAAATGTCAGAGAACTCGATATTCATCATGGAGATGATTTTCTTGTTATCGATTTCTCCGTATTCGTTATTCTTTATGCTGGGTTCCGCCGGCAATTCAGGCAGGCGAATGAGAAAGGTTGTTCCCTCGTAGGGTATGCTCGTGACTGAAATCTGGCCACCCATTTTTTCAACAAACATTTTCACCAGGTAAAGCCCTATTCCGCTTCCTTCTGCTTGACGGGAAAGGCTGTTGTCTACCTGTCCGAACCGCTCGAAGATCACTTCAAGCTTTTCCTCCGGAATACCCACCCCTTCATCCCTCACGGATATGTTCACATAACCGTCTTCATAATACAGGTTTACACGAATGTTTTTTCCCTTTGGAGAAAACTTAATCGCATTGGACAGGATGTTTAAAACAACCCGCTCATATTTCTCTTCATCGATAAATAACACTTTTGACTCGATATTGGTATCAAAGGACAATTGAAGGTTTTTCTGTGCGGCATAAATTTTTACCGAATCCGTTAAAAGCCGTGTAACGGAAACGATATCGATATTTTTTTTATAGAAACGGATTTGATCAGCCGTGCCTCGCGTGATGTCCAGAAGGTTTGACACAAGCCGCAGCTGGCGCAGTGAATTCTGCTTAATGATTGATATATAGCGTCTTGCCTTTTCGCTAAGCCCCTGTCCGCAAAAAAGCTCCAGTGCCTGTATGGCTGAATTGATAACTGTAAGCGGAGTTTTAAACTCGTGGGAGATCAATGTCAGAAAATCATCTTTGATGGCGATGACCCTTTCCAGGTACTCTTTTTTCTCTGTCTCCACCTTCAGAATGTAATTGTCCTGATTCACCTGGGTGGTGACATCCCTTATACATACGATGGAGAAGTATATGTTCTTGTGATCGTCATATACCGGCCTGCCACTGATACTGAAATGGTGTGTGGTTTCAGGTGTTTTGACGGTGACCTGGAAAGCTTTCAGCTGTTCACCTTTCAACAGCCTGAAAACAGGCAAATCATGAAAGGAGATGAGATTCGCCTGGGAGTCGAAATACCGGATATCATTCGGGCCCTCTTCTTTATATTGAAAACCATTAAACAGGTGCCTGACAGCTTGTGCTTCCGTGTTCAAAGACACCGCACTGTAGTCGGTATAGATGATAAACAGCGCATCCGACATGTTTTCCACAACGGTTTCAAACTGCTGAAACTGCTTGAACAGCTGGTCCTTTTGCATTTTGATCTTATTGCGGTTTAATACCGCTTCGGTAACGTCATAGGTAATCTCCAGGAAATAGGTAAGCTTGCCTTCCTCATAGATGGGGGTGAGGGATACATTCCAGAAGGACAACCCCTTTTTAAGGCCGCTGTAGCGGTATTCCGGCATGTGGCAGGCCTTTCCCGAGTTTAAAACCGTGCGCCATATGTTTTCAAATACGCTGTCCTTCCAGCCCGTCATGATCTCGCTGATATGTTTTCCGATGCTTTCTTCCTTTCGGTTAAAGGGCTCATCCAGGCGATTGAGCCAGGATTGGTTCGCATTTAGAAGAACAATATCCGGCACACTGAAAACGGCGATGCCAAAAGGACTGTTTGCAAGGAGTTGGTGGATAATACCAGGATTCTGTTTTTCATTCATGATATCCTTTTTTTGGAATATATAAAGGCGTTGATGATGTCTGACATCTTCGTTGAAATAAACATTGAAAAAAAATGCTTCTCCGTTTTTTGCATGTATCAGATAAGTGCTTCGGA
Source organism: Ruminiclostridium sp. (assembly GCA_012523055.1). GTDB lineage: Bacteria > Bacillota > Clostridia > DSM-8532 > DSM-8532 > JAAYJG01. Next base: position 5,502 of record JAAYJG010000470.1, read on the forward strand.
CCCCTGTCAACAGGGCGGTATTGCTTTTCCCGAAGAACATGTCAAGAACATCAAGCTCATCAGCCCCAATCAGCTCCTCGCTTTCATAGCCCAAGCAGTCGAGCAGTATATTACCAACCCCGACTACAATACCGTCTTCAATGAAAAGGTAGGGTGAGTGCTCCATCAGAAACATGTTAAAAAATTCGTTCATATCATTATAATCCTCTTCACACGAATAAGCGTTTAATGGGTAACCGGAAAAATATTGTTTCAATCTTCATGGATAACCTTTCCGCCAGTTCACATATATGAAGCATGAGAACTCCTGTTGTTTTGTGTCGAATTTGTTATTTTTATAACATATTGCAATATTCTCCATTCTTATTATATTGGATTTCTTTGCTTGAAGCAATACTGCTAAAAAATTCTTGACCTCGGGTTCTGTGGATTTTACAGTCTCGGGTCTTTGACAGTTGAAAATTGAAATAATCCCCAAAAGCCTTTATATAGGCTTATTTTTTTGTCAAATTTTCCAATCCCATATTGCACAATGTTTCACAATGTGTTATAATAAGTGTATCTTTA
>JAAYJG010000471.1 GCA_012523055.1 Ruminiclostridium sp.
ATCAGCAGCGGCTTGGGCTGGAAACCGAACCCGTCTATACACGGCTGATGGTTCCCGATCTGAAACATCTGAGAGGCCATTGGGCCGAGGAATCGGCAAAAATCCTGTTCAGCATGGAGGTCATTCCGGGAACCGGAGAAAAGTTCAATCCGGCGCAATATGTCAAGCGCAGCGAATATATCGCCATGGTTGTAAGAGCCATTAAAGACATCCCGGTAGATCCGGATCTGGTTACAAGAACGGTCAGCACAATAAGAAGCAAATCTTCAGCAGCTGAGGTCTCTCCCTTTTCCGACGTGGCACCGGAAGATCAATTCTATGCGGAAATCAAAGCTGCAAGCGTAAAAGGAATCACCCTGGGAACAGGACAGACGAAGTTTACACCCGACCGAACCATTACGACAGCCGAAGCGGTCACCATCCTCATCCGTGCCCTTGGCCTTGAGGGTCTGGCACCGACCAATGCGGTAACTCCATTTATCGATAACGATGATATACCGGCCTATGCCAGAAACGCGACGACAGTGGCATACAGGATCGGCCTTGTGCGGGGAGATGACCGGGGTTACTTCAAGCCCCAGGAGAATTTAACCTGGGAAAGAGCCGCGGCCATGGTTTACCGCCTGATACGCTATATGGGCGAAGACCTTGTCAAGGACTACCAAAGCCAGAGATTGTACTCAAACTGATTTTACACCAGTTTACACCGGGCGGGGTCCATGTTCAATGTAAATTTCAAGCAACAGGGCGGGGACTCAGATACAATGGTCAAATTGAACCAAGGGACCTGTCCCCCCTGGTCATCCCCCCTGGTCACAGGGCAGGAGCCCAGGTACAATGGTCAAATTGAGCCAAGGGACCTGTCCCCTCTGGTCAGGTCAAGTTGAGCCAAGGGACCTGTCCCCCCGGTTAACTGTTGCATACGGGAAATAACAATGATAGAATTTATTTGAATTCAGACGGTAGGAATATCTTCATTCCAACGGGTGGAATGCTTAGGGTTCCCTCACTCCGGGAAAGCAGGGTAAAATGAAAATAAAAAAGAGTTTATTGTGTCTGATGATCTTCATGGTACTGCAGATGGTTTTAGCGGTGCCTGTTTGTGCCAGCGATTATTCCGACTATATTGACAACATCATCGACATGGCGAAGGAGCGGTACTATCAGTACGTCAGTGACGATAAACTTCTGAAAGGAGCTCTGAAGGGCATATTTCAAACCATGGACGAATATACCACCTTTTATACCCTGGATGAAGCGACCAGCTTTTTGGATACCCTCGAAGGAAATTATCAGGGTATTGGGGTGGAAATTTCTCAGGTGTCTGAAGGGGTTGTGGTCATAAGGGTTTTTGCCAATTCACCGGCTGAAGGGGCCGGGATTTTCGCCGAAGACAGAATCGTTCGTGTGAACGGAAAAGATATTGCCGGTTTTACCTCCGCAGAGGTCGCTTCACTGATCAAGGGAGAGGCCGGTACATTTGTGGAGTTGGGCATCCTGCGCGGGAATTCCAATGAAATCCTCAACTTCAGGGTGGAGCGCGGCACCGTCAATATCAGCCCCGTAACCTGGCGTGTTGATGGCGATGTGATGTATATCCGATTGGATTCGTTCAGCAGCAACAGCGCACGCTTTTTTGAGCAAGCCCTGAAGGAGATGAACAAAAGAGGGCTGTGGAAAATGGTTCTGGATCTCCGGAATAATCCCGGCGGCGAGGTTTTTCAGGCGGTCAGTATTGCAAGGTCTCTTGTAAAGCAAGGAATCATCACCACTTTAGACTTCAAATCAGAAAAGCAAAACGATATTGTTTATGAATCTTATCTGACCAAAACAAAATATCTGCCGGCCATCCTGGTGAACGGCAATACAGCTAGCGCATCAGAAATACTGGCCAGTGCGGTTCAGGAATCCGGCGATGGTTTCCTGATAGGAACGAAAACCTATGGAAAAGGCGTGGTACAGAATGTTTTACCGATATTGTCCCCGGAAGCTTATGAACGTTATCTTAAAGAGTATGGACAAAGCTCGGTGGATGCTTATGATTGGATAAATGAATACGGCGTGAATGTCAAGGAATCCGATCTGATCGGTTGGACCAAAATTACCACTGGGCATTATCTCACCCGCTCGGGTAATCAAATAGACGGTATTGGCCTTGAGCCGGATTTCCCCGTAGCAGATCCCCAAAGGAACACTGGAATTGATGTTCAGGCTGTCAAATCACTTCAATCCACAGCCTCGATCGCCTTAAACGGTGTGGGTAACGAAGTTTTCGATGCGGAAAAAATTCTTCTTCTGAAGGGTTATGAAATTGAGGTTGTAGACAACGAGCTGGATGAAAATACCTGTGAAATCCTAAAGCAATTTCAAAAACAGAAGGAAATTCAGGTTACCGGAATTTTGGACGAGGCTACAAAGAAAGCTTTAAATGAAGAACTGGAAGAATTGCGTTTATCCTTGGATACGCAATATGCAAAAGCAAGGGAATTACTAAGTCTGCTGAAATACTAAGCTTACAAATGTTGATAAACAAGCATTGGAAGGGTACAAATGACAACTGGAAGCAAGACAAAAACCAGAAGCATTATTGTTAAAATTGTCCTGTTGCTGATCATTGCCGGAGGGATAATTCTGGCAGTATTGTTCGCATTTCGGGGAAATACGGCAGAGGCCTTCAACTGGGAACAACTGGACCCACGAAAGCTGCTGGAAGCTTTAAAGGAAGA
>JAAYJG010000472.1 GCA_012523055.1 Ruminiclostridium sp.
AATAATGCGAAGGCTTTCTTCGGTTTGAACCTGATATTGTGCGTGTTTATCGGTAGAATCTACATTAGTGTTGTCTTCCTGTGATTTTGATGGCATAAACTCGTTGAATTTTTTCATGTCAATGAGAACTACAAAACCAAATTCTGTGGAAAGCGTTGCATGGCATTCCGATTAGGTTGCGTTGCTCATTCCAGGGTAATCTTGTGTAAGGAGTGGTATAGCCTGTCTTTGGCTGCACCTCCACTGATTATAAGGAAAATCAATGTAAGAATCCGTATTGTATGGCGTACATCTCTTTATCCGCTTATATGCCATATGTCAACTCTTAACGAATCCATACTTCTGAAGCGCTAAAATTGCGTAGTTAGAACATGAAGGATAAAATCTGCAGAATATTTTCCTCTTCCTATTGTGTCTTCTACCTATTTAGCCATGCCAGACATTCCTTATTGCAAACAATCCAAACTGCATGATAAATGTAGAGGATAAAACCTAAAAGATCTGTAATCTAATTAGAGTAATTATCTAAACAAAGGGGAAACAAAATTATTGAGGAAGAATAAATTCATCTAACTTCCAGGTTCCATCTTCAAAAATCATCTTAACATCCCTTGTTACGGTTTCTCTGAAGCCCATAATATTTACGACCAATTCAATTTTAACAATGGCACGCTTTTCACCAATATCAACATCGATGACCTCGAAATCCGAGAATCTTACTCCACCACTGACATACGCATATGCAGTGTTATGGATGTCATCCTTCCCCTTTTCAGCGATAACGTTGCTTGATAGAATCGAATACAATTTATCGTCCCGAACAGAGTTAAATGCATTAAAATAAACTTCAATACCCTCCTCTGGGGGTAAAAGTTTATACCAATTATCTCTGAGAGAGATTGCACCCTCATTTGAGGGATCAAACTGCAGGGCTTGATTTATTGTAGCCTCAGCTTCATCGAGTTTTTTTAACTCGATTAAACACTTGGACTTTCCAAAATAGGCAGCACTCTTAATTTTGTCAACGTCTTTAAGATCTGATTCAATAATTGCATCATACCAAAGAATAGCAGTATCACAATCTCCTAGCAAAGTGTAGCAGGTGGCCATCCCAAGACCGACAGTTATGTCACCTTGGATTATACTATCTGCTTTTTCAAAAGATTTCAATGCGTCTTCATATTTTCCATCACCCAATAACGCATATCCATTATCACAATAGATGTTAAATTCTTCAATTTGTTCTTTGCTCGGTTCAGAAAGAGCAGTGGATACCGAGTCTAATGAAGAGGTGCATCCCACTAAAAAAACTGAGGATATTAATACTACGCAAGACACGAAAAGATTAATACTGGCTTTCATTGGGGGAAATGTAATTTACTAATATATTTGTTTTCTCATTTCGATCTATCATTTATTGTCTTTAAAGAGTCGCATAGTTGCCCTAACACTCCATATTCCTCTTAGCCCCCTCCAAAAACCCTCGGGTGCGTCCCCTCTGTGTGGCGCTGGATTTCCGATCTGATTGTCGAAAAACTCCCCCTGGTTGGATTACACATATTTTAGGACAATTTTTCAAATGCAGAGATATTCAAACCATAAAATTGATCATACTCGAGGGGGAATTCACTGTTGGCGAAAACGCATGAATTCCCCACTCATCGGTGATCTTGAATACTCAAAATGGTTACTCCTCCCACTCTTACTCATGCGAAACTCTTCTCGATGAAACGTGTTTTCTAAGTTCTCAGTCTTTTCCTCCCGGTTTCAGTTCGATCTCATCAAACGTCACAACGTGTGAGTCGACGATCTCGTCACGGTCGTTCACGGAGAGCTGGACGAAGACCTCGGCGGGTGCGTTCTCCATGGATACGACGTCCCCATGCTCCGCCTTGACGACAAAACCGAGGAACTCAAGTTCGTTTTTGACGGCATCCCTGGTGTGGTAGGTCGAGAGTATATCCCTGACCTTTGCTAGGACGTTCTGCTGCTCCTCCTCCCTGGCCATACTCCTCTCATGCGCCCTGTGGTATATTAACCTCTCCAGGGTACCCGACGGGGCTACGCAACCCCCGGTCACTCACGGCACCGGCCCCGGGGCAGATCCAGGCAAACGTATAAGTAAAAAAATTACCTATAGTAATAAGATGGAGATACCCACCCCCAC
>JAAYJG010000473.1 GCA_012523055.1 Ruminiclostridium sp.
AAGCCATCTTCATCCATCCGGGCCATATCTCCGGTAAAAAGCCAACCGTCCTGAAGAACTGCCGCTGTTGCTTTCGGATCGTTGTAATAACACTTCATTACACCCGGGCCTTTGACAGCCAATTCACCAACATCCCCGTGAGGGACGTTATTTCTGTTCTCGTCGACGATCTGAACCTTCCATTGGAACCCTGGTATGCCAATCGCACCCACCTTATGGATGTTTTCAACCCCCAGGTGCACACAGCCGGGGCCAATGGATTCACTAAGCCCGTAATTGGTGTCGTAAAGGTGGTTCGGAAAATATTTCTTCCATCGGTGAATGAGACTGGGCGGAACAGGTTGGGCACCGATGTGCATCAGGCGCCACTGCGACAGGCTGTAATCCTTCAGCTGAACATCTCCTCGTTCAATTGCGTCAAGGATGTCCTGTGCCCACGGAACCAACAACCAGACAATGGTGATTTTCTCATCGGAAATTGTTTTCAGAATCCATTCGGGCTTGATCCCGCGAAGCAATACTGCTCTGCTTCCGGCAACCAGACTGCCAAACCAGTGCATCTTCGCGCCGGTATGATAAAGCGGCGGAATACATAAGAAGTTATCTTCCCGGTTTTGTCCGTGATGATTTTGCTCGGTATAACAGGAGGATACCAGGCTGCTGTGGCTATGCAATATAGCCTTTGGAAACCCGGTAGTTCCCGATGAGAAATAGATAGCCGCATCATCTTCATCACGAATCGCAACGCTGGGCGGTTCGGAAGAGCAATTGGCCGTAAGCCGATCATAATTCTCGGCAAAGCTGGGGCGGTTCTCCCCGGCAAAAAACAGGGTTTTAACCCTGGGTATCTGATCGTAAATGCATTCCAGACGGCCAATAAACTCCGGACCAAATATCAGCGCGGAGGTTTCTGACAAATCAAGACAATACTTAATCTCTTCGGCGGTATAGCGGAAGTTCATCGGCACTACGATTGCACCAGCTTTTAGTATGCCAAAATAAATTGGAAGCCATTCCAAACAGTTCATCAGAAGGATAGCAACCTTATCGCCCTTCTTAATACCTCTTTTGATAAGCAGGTTGGCCAAACGGTTCGCTTTTTCTTCAAATACACGCCAGGTCATGTCCCTTCGGTATTCACCTGCAGGGTTGTTTTCTATCAGTTCATATTCGCGCCAAATTACATGATGGCTTTCCTGAAGATCCAGATTGATTTCGGTCAGACAAATATCTGAACCGTATTGAGCTGCATTGCGCGACAAAAAATCGATTATAGACATGAACAATCCTCCCGTTCTACCCGTCCAATGGTATTTCAACAAAAAACGCCGTATTGTTTCGGCCGAATTTCTCATTTTATTATACGGCAATACCGCCTGTTAAGCAACATCTGTTTCAGGCTTTTGGTATACGCACCACAAGCTTGTTACTGTTCACAGGTTAGCAGGCGCAGTCTGTCATCCTGAACGAAGTGAAGGATCTTTGTATTTCCCCTGAAAAGATCCTTCGCTGCGCTCAGGATGACAATGTCAGACTTTCTTACGGATGGTGCAGGTGCTTTTTCTTCTGGTTTCAACCCTCAGTTTTTTACAGCGAACGCCAGAACGGCCAGGACAATTCCCAAAATGCCGTAAAAAATACGTGCGCCGTTGCGCCCGAACAGCTTAACAAAAATATAGGCCTTCCTGTTCTCAAAAAAGAAATTCCAGTTGCAGATCGATGATACGATACAAAAAAGGCCAATTAACACCATCAAGACCATGAATAGCAAGTTATCCCCCATTTGTTTCCTCCTCTATGGCTTCATTTGGAACAACCCATGATGATACAATTTTGTTCTGTTATTCCCCTAAAAGTACCTTTTCACTGTATAGGATAAGCCCCCTGTTTGCATTCGGGTGAATATAATCGACCAGATAGCCTGATGGAGCGTACCTGGTCAGCACCTGGGCAATAGCGGGGTTAGGGTTTACAAACACATGATCGTTTTTGAAACAATAATCCTTCAAGGCCTGCCCATATTCCTGCAAAAGGACATCGCGCTCACCCACGGGAACCTTTGTATATGGATCATTGTCCATCGCAAGCCAGGGAGCAATGAAAGCAAATTTTGCCCCGGAGTTGTTCTGCCTTATTTTCAATATCAGTGTGTTGATATTTTCAATAAAGCTTTCCGGGTTCATTGCACAGATTTTTTCATCCCGGTACCTCACGTCATTGGTACCAATGGCGATCACAAAAAGGTCGGCGCTGCACCCTGAGATTGCATCGGCATGATCCAACAGGGTCATTGTCGTAGCAGAACCCCATGCCTGCCTGTAGACAGTACTGCCCGGGAATGCGGCCATCATGGGCTCATACCATCCAAACCCGCCGTTTTTCGAGCCTGCTGTTATGCTGTCGCCAACAAAGCAGACCGAGCCTGATTCTTCAAGCAGTTGATAAAAAGCAGTATTCTTCATCTCTGTTGTCACCTCGATTGGATTTACGGCCTGGCGGAAGTAACCCTCCGGAAACAGATAATGCCTTTGTGTGGCCTGATCCAAAGTTAAAGGCGTTCCCAGCATCACCTCGGTGGCAATGCGGAAAACCTCGCTGACGCGCTGTAGTTCATATTGACCGACTTCTCTTTTAAGCGCGGGATCATTCAGAAGGGTATGAACCGGGAGAGCCCGGTAATTTCCGTCAGATGGAGCCTGGGTGTACATCGGGATCACCCCCGCGCAAACCACCTCTTTTTTCACCGGATCCAGATAGATTTCAACAATTGCCGTTGCATCACCATTGTTGTCAATATAGGAATTGGCGAAGTTTCCGGGGCAGTTAACGATGATTGCATTCTTATCTGCGGCATTGCCGGGTTTCGAGCGAAACTCGATAGGTTGAACGGCATGGGCATGATCCCCAAGAATAATATCCGCGCCAGCCTCTACAAAAATATTGTTCCAGGTATCCTGGTAGATGTCGGTTTTGTGGGAGAATTGTGTTCCCATATGAGGGAGCACCGCAATGAGATCCGGCGGATTTTCCATAGCCTTTATTCTTTGAAAATCAGCCTGGACAGACGCTTTCACCTGTTCAAAGCCGGGGCTTGACGGGTCGGTCAGGATGGATGTCAGGGACGGGTTCTCGTTAAGGAAGTATGCCTCGGGGGTATAATTGCTTCCATAGGTATATGCTAAGAAAGCTATCCGGATTCCTTTCACGTCGATCAACGGTATTGAAGCCTTTTCAGCTTCGTTTCGCCAGGAGCCTGTATGCAGCAGGCCGATTTGATCCAGAACGTCCAGCGTGCGCATGGCCCCTTTTTCACCCTTATCCAACAGATGGTTGTTCCCCGTGGAGACCAGATCGATTCCAGCCTCTTTTACGGCGGCTGCAAATGCATCCGGAAAGTTCAGGTACAACGGAATGCCATCGCCATAATTGCTGGTGGTATAACCCGCTTCTTCTCCGGCCATGGGGCCCTCAAAAATGCCAATACCAAGGTCAGCCTGTGCCAGATATTGTCGTGCGTATTGGAACATCGGTGAAAAATCATACTCACCGGATTGTGCATCATAAGCGTTTCTGACCTGATCCTGCAGCAGGATTAAATCACCCACAAAAGCAAGGGTTACCGTGTTTTGCAAAGCAAGATTCTGTTCTGCGGTCATGATCGGATGAATGTAATCTGCTGAAACCGGTTGAGGCGCAGCTGCTTCCTGCAGTGCAGGCTGTTTAAGGGAATACAGCGGCAACACCAGAAACAGAACCGCTATCAGCGACAAAGTGATTGATCTGGCGGGTTTGGCAGGTTGGATACCATCGCGGGCACGAAATGTTAAAAATTTGGTTGCACCATCCATAAACCTTTTCAAAAAGCCAGCCACAAAGTCAGATCCAAGGATGAGGGTGGTTAACAGGGCTGACGCAAACGCCGGTATGAGGTATTTGTCGGAATAATGGGCTGCAGGAAAAACCTTTACAAACCAAAATGTGAAAAAGCGATGCAGTACGTATACAGCCATGGAATTTTTACCCCATTTGGCCAGCCAGGGCAGCGGTTTGGCAGGCACAAGCATAAACAGTCCGGTGATAAGCATTACGGCGATACTTATCATCACAATCCTGACAAACATATCGTTGAACGAACCATAGCTGTCCATCAAAAAATCAGATTGCTGCAACCAGGGGAAGGTTTTAAGGAAAATCACTGAAAGAAACAGCCCATAGGAGAAAATCAACCCGCCAACCAGGTAATCCCGTGATTTGCGATGATGGATGAAGTGCATGAATTTCTCGGCAGGCAATTTGTAACCGATATAAAAGAATGGGAAAAACACAATGGTTCTGGCGATGGCAAGGACATTCGTTACATCCTTCCACCAACCCACTAAAATCGCCGCGATAATACAGACGACGATGAAAAGCTTTGATTCCGGTAAGTATTTTGCCACTGCCCGCCATACGATCAAAGAAAGAAGAAACCAGTAAGAATAGTTTGGTGTAAGGAACTGGAATGTTGTATTAAACATGAGCGAACTCAGGAGCATGATCGCGGTGTTGAAAACCACATAGATGACCGCCAGCCTGATCAGTGCCTGCTTTGATCGGGAACGCTCGCTTTTGCTTAAAAAACCCGCTATCAGGATAAAGGCAGGCATATGAAATATATAAATAAAGCTGACCAGGGCTCCTGCCACTCCCAGGCCCAAATAGCTCCATAAATAATGGCCTGAAACCACAAGAAAAATCAGGATGCCTTTCAAATTATCCCAGTATGAAATCCTGCCGTCTTCCGGCTTTGCCTGCAAGCTCGTCATTGATTTACCTGCCTGTCCCTGTATATGGAGAATAAAGTTTGTTTTTGACATTATAACATATTTTAAAGTGGATCCGCTACAATCTTCGAATATCCTGCCATTGAATTGTTGTATGAAATGCTTTACACTCAGAAAAAACGCACCCTGCAGTGCGTTTTTCCAGGTATATGATTCATTTTTAATGGAGTGATGTACTCCCACCACACGTTTTTAACCTCTGGCTAATAAGGTGTCGGAGAATTCTTGTTTAAAGTAGTCTATATAACTGCATAAACTGGGCTTATGGCTAACACTGCGTTAATATGGAATCAGGGCAAGCTTCCCATCCGCCATGGCCCAAATGAAATACTGCCCTCCTGTCTGTTCTATGATGGTTCCGCCATAAAAGAATGAATTTCCCGGGGGGAGGTTATCTCTTGCTATAAACTCACAAAGGCACCCGTTGCAGGTTCCAACAACGCGATAGCTGATATTTCCGTTTCTCTTATGAACCTTTAAGAGCACTACCGGCGTTCCGGTAATATTCCAGTACTCGTTCTCAATATCAGCATGAGAAGGATTGTCCACAGTCCAGACATATTCGGTGAGCCAGTCGCCCAAGCCGCTATCAAGGCGCTGGATGGCAAAGGATATATCCTGGATTCCCGCACACTCATAACGAGACAGGCGACTTCACTCCAAGCTTGATATATAAATCCTTCTGTTTCTCAAGAAGCTCACCAACTCGCAGTTCCTGACCTGGATTCTCAAAGCATTCAAT
>JAAYJG010000057.1 GCA_012523055.1 Ruminiclostridium sp.
AGTGTTAACCCATCCAGCATCAAAGCCGGGACCTGATAACAGATAGACTTACCGGCACCCGTTGGCATAATCCCCAGGACATCCCTGCCAGACAGAATACTATCAATGATTTCATCCTGCCCGCTTCGGAAGGTGGTATGCCCGAAATATTGTTTTAGAATATCAAACTTATTCATAATAATATACCTGATTTGATATTACCGCATATTCAAATGCAAAGTGATGCGGTGAATACGAAGTATTACTATATTTCTATAAAAGTGAAGGTTGACATCTACTGTAAAGTATCAATTCCTTTATCTTTAACATTATCTTAATTTTCCTTATTTGTAAAGGTTGTTGAATTGGAAACAAAAAACCTTTAGAATGAGTATGAGTTCCTATTTGGGAATCTTTTCAGGATCTGTGAGTCTTAATTGGTAAGACCTGCGAAAGGAGCTGATCATTATGAAAAAACGAATGAATGCTGCCGTGCTATGCATTGTTTTATTGTTATCCATTCTGCTCAATCTCTCTGGCTGCGGAATTACTGCACAGGCCGAGGATTTGATGTCCGGTATAAAAGCCAATAGTGTTAGCACGAATATAGATATCGCCGGGAAAGATGCCACTGCTGTTATGGATTTTGCAGTACGGCTGTTTCAGCAAAGCGTTGAAGATGGAAGTAACACGCTGATTTCCCCCCTTTCCGTCCTTTGTGCACTTGCGATGACCGCAAACGGAGCAAGAGGCGAGACGCTGTCCCAAATGGAAGAAGTGTTCGGGCTTTCTGTCGAAGAGCTAAACGAGTACCTGTACATTTGTACAAATTCGCTGCCTGACGGTGATAAGAGCAAGCTTAAAATTGCCAACTCTATCTGGTTTAAGGATGACGACAGCTTTACTGTGGAACCGAATTTCCTGCAAGCCAATGCGGACTATTACGGGGCGGGCCTGTATAAAGCTCCTTTTGATAGCTCAACGCTTAGCGACATCAACAATTGGGTCAATAAAAACACAGATGGCATGATTCAAGATATACTCGGCAGCATCCCCGAAGAGGCTGTGATGTACCTCGTCAATGCCCTTGCCTTTGATGCCGAGTGGATGAAAAACTATGACAAAATTCAGGTGCGCGACATGGTATTCACGAAAGAAGACGGTACAGAACAGGAAACAGAACTGATGTACTCCGAAGAAAATCAATATTTGAAGGATACCAACGCTGTGGGTCTGCTTAAATATTATGTCGGAAAAAACTATGCTTTTGCCGCATTGCTGCCAGATGAGGGCATTAGCGTTACGGAGTATGTCGCTTCACTCACTGGCGAGAAGTTGGCTGAAATACTTTCCAACTCTGAGGATGTGAAAGTTAGTGCAGCCATTCCTAAATTCAAGAGCGAATATAGCGTTGAATTGAGTGAGGTACTCAGGGCAATGGGCATGACAGACGCTTTTAACTACAACACTTCGGATTTTTCCGGGATAGGTTACTCAACAGATGGTTACCTCTACATCAACCGCGTGCTGCACAAGACCTTTATAGAAGTAGATGAAAAAGGTACAAAGGCCAGAGCTGTTACTGCAGTAGGGGTAGGTACCGCAGCCGGGTCGGTCATAGTGGAGGAAATCAAAATTGTTCACCTTGATCGTCCTTTTGTTTATATGCTGATTGACTGCGAAGAAAATTTTCCTATATTCATCGGAACGGTCATGGATGTATCTAACTAGGGCATTGTCAACTGTTATAACATACTTACCTGGTTATCGACCAATGATACCATATCCAGCTTTTTTACCTGGTCATCCGGTTCAAGGTTTCCGATTAACATCGGTGACTTTGGATCGTATACCTTTACAATTATAAAAGTGGACCGCTGGCTTCACAGATAGTATTTGCCAGCCCCTTGTGTCCATTATGATACCCTGCTCAATTCATCTGATAAGCTTATGATGACCTCCGCAAGCTCGACATTCTTGATCCATTGCTCCGGGATTCCATTTGTTCCAAGATAAGCTCCAAGAATGTTTCCACAAATAGCCCCAGTACTGTCACTATCCCCGTTGTGGTTCACTGCAAGGCATAACGCTGCGTGAAAATCTTTTTGATATTTAAGTGCGCAGTAAAGTGATATCGCCAGCGCCTCTTCGCCAATCCAGCCTTGGCCAAGTTGTGTTACCGCTTCATACGGATCAATATTCTGTTCTGCCAGATTGATCACTTTATTCAGAATTGTCAGGCATTCCTTGTGTTCATCATATGTTTTTAGTACTTCCATTGCTGCCAGTGTTGCGGACTTAATGTCAACACCATTGATGATTTCTGCAACAATAAATGCAATAACACCTGCTGAGAGATAACCACTTGGATGCCCATGGGTGATCGCCGCGCATTCACAGGCCACATGGAAAGCCTGTTCCGGTGACTTGTGAAAAAACAGGCCGACCGGGGCAACACGCATAACACCGCCGCAGCCTTTGCTGTTATTGATATGCTGTTCGATAGTGCCGTAATTCTGTTGCGTGCTGGTGGATAAAGCAGAAAGACAGGTATTCCCTGGCGCTCTTCTTTGAAAAAGCTCATGAGTTTGCAGAAGGTTGCTTTTGTACTCCATTTGGTTGGTATCTAAAATCCATTCGTAATCCTGGCTTGCAACCCTTCCGGTTTGTGTATACAGCCAGCGTTGGTATGAGTAAAAAACACATGGCGCGTAGCTGCAGATGCCTTTCATTCGTCCGCGCATAGCAGCCCACAATATTCCTTCCGCTGTAAAAAGCGTCATCTGAGTGTCATCGGATATGATTGCTTTTCCAGTAGTCTCATTGCAGACCAGGTCAGTTATGCCATTAGGGCCGTGCTGTCTACGGATTGTATTAATGTCCATGAATTCTACCGGATAACCTAATGCGTCACCGATGGCGCCGCCAAGAAGGCAGGCTTGGAAAATGTCTTTTTTATTAACCATAGTAAACTCCACTTTTTAAAGGTTTGCTTCCATAATGCTCCTACACTCATTCTAACATGCACAGTGATGCGGTGAATACGAAGTATTATTTAAAATAATACTGTTAATATGTGAGGGTTTACATCTACTATTGTAAAGTAGCTATATTCTGAGAGCTGATCCAGCTTTTTAAGGATGTTCGAAGGATCCTTCGTCCAGAAAGCAATACAAACCCTTCCTTAGTATTCAACCCCTCTTAAATCTCCTTCTGGTTTCTTTCTTTAAAAAAATCGTAATAAATAACCGAGGTATTTCTGTTAACATTTATCCCTTTAATAGCCTCCCATTCTTCATCAATCTTATTTCTGTTTCTGATAATCATTTCAAGTTTTTTATCTCTTGTAACAGCTTTGGTCATTTTTATACTTTCTTTCAACAGCATTATCCACTGAGAAATATTTAGCGCTAATGGATTACCCTGGTTTATAAATATCTTGAACGCATTTCCTCCAGCTGCAAAAGCATGGCTTAAGAACAGCATTTTATGAAGCTTCAGGTTGGATTCCATTTTTGTAATCTCAGTGTCTGCATGGGTGTCTGTCATGGAATGAACTAACTGCTTTTCACTATTCAACAGGCTTAAATAATGGTATCCGCGAACTATTATCTCTATAATTGCCGGTGAAACAGACATCGTGATGAAGTGCCTTAAGTCATAACCGTTCAGATACATCCATTTGGATATTTCAGCGATTGTTCTGTCCTTCTTTCCAAAGGAACCAAATTGTAATAGTTGTAAAAAGCCCCAACCCGGAATAGGGATACCCATTGATGTGCATACGTCAGAAACAATATGGCCTAACCACAAAAATGGGGAAAGCAGTTTCTTTGTCAAGCCGGGATCATAGGTTTTTATATTAATAAAATTCCCTTGAATATCAATCGCTGTGAGGGAACCATTAAAAATATCCAGTAAACCAAATATCAATCCAAATAACGGATCGTGGCCTAAACTTAATAACCTGTGAGTTTTTCCACCCATCCCCTTTACCCTTTTATCATTACTCTTGTCATATGGAACTTTACAAACATCCTCACACCATTGCAAAAAAGGATGTAAATTCCCATTCTCATCAATGCCCAGAGTTCTTAACCAGGCAGTAAATTCACTTCCTTTTTGATTATATTGATTTAAATACTTGATGTCTTTTGGTAGTCTCACAAACAAAATATCAACTATGGAAGCAACAAATCCTGCAATCCCAACGATGGCATAATCCAAACCTGACAGTGACGGTAGCAGCTTTGGTTTTTTGAGTATTTCGTTTTTTATCTGATGATCCAGTAGAATTGGATTATTACTAAGGAAGAACATATCATCCCAGTTCAAACCATTATATGATTTAGTATCTTCCCCCTTCTCAGACATCGGTAATGAAAGGCCTTCCTTTAATAAAACTTGCTCAACTTCCTTTTGCAGCCTTTCTATGTCCTGGGCTGTTTCATGAATACTGTGCCCAATTTCATCCTCTGCTTCTTTGGTTTTTTCAATATCTTCCTGAATCTGATGCAAATCATCCAAATAGTTATTGCCAACTTCATCCTTCATTTTGATTGGCCTCCATATAGATGTTCTGATATCTTTCCAACGCTTTTTTCAGATATAGGATGGATTTTTCGAGATTCTTGACTTCTTTTTTGTTTTTTTGGTCACTGATGCGAAGCTCAAGAAGTTCATCCTCAAGCTTACAAATTGCAGACCTTTGTTCTTTTATGATAACTTGCATCGTCCTTACGTCTTTCTGACAAAGAAAAATGATCTCCCTGATAACTACCTCCAGTTTAGCAGCCTGGGCCAGCGCAAAATCAGGTGACACTTGAAGCAGGCTGCCAATGCTAGCACCACATCCAACACCAAGAATGGCTCCTCCACACACGATGACAGCGATTCCACCTGCCATCCCAAGCCCTCCGGCTGCTATTGCGCCTCCTCCCAACGCTGCTAACCCGGAAGCAATTGCGGCAGCACCAAATAACCCTTCGGCTGCAAATAACGTCCCAATTGCTGGTGCTGCAAAGCCTGCAGTTATCGCTGTAATGATTGCACCTGTGGCAATCCCAATTATCACGTTTTGTGTTTTTCCTGAAATCGCCGTAACCGATTTCGAATACGAATCCTGAAATTTCTTTATCATGTTTTTATCAATCCCTAAGAGTTTGGAGAACTTTTCCAGAACGAGATTGAAAGAAGTTTTAAAAGATGCAATTTTAAGTGTTTTATATTCTTTATCCCTGTCGCTGTTTAATGGATAGTAAGGGGTGAAAAGGCTTAACTCCAGAAGTATAAGGTAGAATGGAAGATTTGTCATTTGCAGCGACTCTTTCTCAATATCGATTTCCTTCTGCAGTTCGGTCATGTCAAGAATAAGGGTTCTTTCCACAGCGTCTTCATCGATTGTTTTCAAAACACTGTTTTCCCATTCACTCAGCCATAATCGCTTTAACTCAATATTGTCTTTGTCCATCTCCCTTCTAATATCATCATCAACAAGAAAACGCTGCATACTAAGAAGTAACCGGTATTGCCTGAATGTCAGGCCAAATTGATTGATAACTGCTGAGTATTTATTTTTCATAAGAACAACCTCACTTAATTAAATAATTTGTTATATTTTAAACCATTCGGTGTAAAAGACTGGAATGTCGGTTCTGCGACTTACGCTTAAGCTCAAGGTTATGGCACTCCTTTCTTTAACGGAACTTGTGTAAGTACTATTCGACCTCGACACATAAGATGTATGCCAGACGCAGTTATTTTAACGGCTTACAAATTACACCGCTGCACATACAAACCAGCCTCCAGCGTCTCCATAAACCCCTCTCTGTCAAGAAGGCCTCCATGAGCCAGAACATTTCTGGAATCCTTCAGCCGCTTCACCTCATCATAAAGCCTGCTGTATCTGCTGCTTACGTATGCATATCCCTTTTGACCCAAGAAATTCAAAAGACCTCTTAATTCGGTAAAACTACTTTCCCGATCATCCTCCAGGCCGACACAGGAATTACCATATCGCTTTTCATCATACTCCTTTTCCCGTTTACAATGAGCTTTCCATTCCCCCATGTATCTCCTGTTCAAAGCTGTACACAAACTAATCCTGGCCTGATCGATTATTGGAAGGAGATAGCGGGTCATTCCGCGCCAAAGTCTGTGCTGAATGGTGGTGATATCTCCTGTGGCTGCCAGGAATGCGGAATTAAAGAATAAACCTTCCTCCTGTGTGTAATTCACAATACCCATTTCCCACAGCCTGTAAAGGTTCTCCGGCGGCGCGCTGTCATCGGTTTCAGCCATCCCGCGATACTTTTTAAGATCTACTTTTGCTGCTTCCGGTAAAAAACCTTTTTCATTCGCATATTTACACAGAAGCTTCTCAATCGTATCCCTGTCCGTCATCTGCGTACTAAACTGACAAAGCCATTCCAAGAGATTCAAATCCGGCCCGGCAAGCTCGGACAGAATGGCTTCAAGCCATGGTTTCCACCTTTCCGTTGAATGATTGCCCAGCAGCAGGCACAGTAATACCATACTGGTCTCGGTATTTGATATCCAATTCCAGTACCAGTTCACATCCCAGCCCGGTTCGCCGCAAATCTGAGCAAGAAAGGAGGTATCCTCCATAAGAAGCAATAATGCTCTCTTATCTCCTCCATGACAACCATAGTTTTTTGAATGCCGCAGCCACTCATTAAGAAAGCTTATCCACAGTTTTCTGTTGTCTGAATCAATATCTTCCACCCCATGGAGAAAAATGATATTTGGACAATCTGGTGACGACAGAATTTTATTCACAGGAACAGTCTCCAACAAACTGTCGTTTGTTATGTTCGTCAGCTTTAAAAAGTATTGCCTCGGCTTTTCATCGATATCCGACATGTTGCAAAAGTGAACATAGAAGCCCTTTTCTTCACATAAACCGGCCACTTTCTGTGAGAGGCTGTGTATCATGCTTCTGTAAACCATATAGATTGTATTTTTACCATCTATCAGCCTGTTGATCAGCGAATCCATTCTGAGTAGAGGCGTTGGCATATTCTCAATACCTGAAAAATACTTTATATTCGACATACCCATGCCCTCTCATTATACTGGAATGCCCTCTATGGCCAGGTTTCCATCATATTTTCCCGGTTCATCCTCCCTAAGAAGCTTTAACAGTGCCATCGTCTTTACTGAAGCTTTAATTGATTTTTCGTCAATGCCTTTTGGAATGCACTCATCGATAACATCCTTCATGCTGACCGCTTCATACAGGCCTGCAAAGTCATAAATCTCTGAGCAACCGTCAATGTCTTTGAAGCCGAGAGCCTTTAAGAATTCAATTAGTAGATCCGAATCGGACATCTTCAGCTGATCATTTACTTGTCTGGCTTCCACCAAAGGCTCGGGCTGCATGGTCAGCCTGGATGCATCGATTTCGTCAAGGAGCCTGTCAATCAGCATCGGCCATCCGCCGGTTAATTTGATAATGTCCTTTGCAGTATTCTCGTCGCAGACTACATCAATATCGTTTAAAAACTTGTTCAATGCGCGTGGATCCCATTTCTTCAATACGATGACAGAGTCTGATAAATATTCAGGTTCCTTTCCTTCCCAGTCCTTCTCATTCTTTTCGAGCATCCATTTCCATGTTGCTACTGAATCAAATACAAGAATGATTCTGAGGATTGAATTCCATTCAGGCAACCCGGCAATCAATTCGTTCAGGGAAGTGATCAGCTTCAGAATATCAATATTCTGTTTTTTATTTTGTATGTACCCATAGAATACAAGCTGTTTCCCGATACCGCGTTTATTCTTGTACCGAGTCTCAATCTGACTGACTGTTTTGTCAAAATTGTTCAGTTTCGCAGTGATGTTTTCAAAAAACATATCTTTATCATGTTCTTCAATATTTTGAAACACCTTTGGCAGTGAACCAATCCCCAAAGCTTCTGAACCAAAGACAAGGCTTATACCGGATTTTGTCCGGCGAATCAGATCCCCAATCTGCCTGACGGTAAGAGCACTGGGTTTACCGTCAGAAAGCTTGATTCGAATTCGTTCGGTGTCAATGAACCCTGCTGGGGCGGGTTTGCTGACGTATTGCATAAGTCTTTCCGATATCTCTTCATCGGTGCCAAGGGCCCGAACGACATTTGCATTTCTTAAACGATACGTACCGCTTGTGGCCAGCTTGATAATAACCCCCAAGCCTTCGAGTTCCCGAAGGATGGAATCAATATCTTCCGTTCCCATATTCTCAAAGCCCTCAGCCCAATAATCGGTTACCATATCATATATTTCTTTGGGAGAGTACTCTTTTCGATAGCCGTCATGATCATTGATCTGCGAGACCACCATGCTGTATACAATGACAGCATACCTCGTATCCAACGCCAATGTCCAGTTAAACCGCTCCTTGATAAAATTTCGGATTTCAGGCTTGCGATAAACTGCTTCTACATTGGTAACCGTAATGCTGTATGGTATTTTTTTCTTGCTCCTTCGAATTTCCCTGATCATCTCCGAGCAAAAATGTTGTATCAGCGCAGGATGATAGTTGGTATAGGACAGGATTTTATAAACAGCTTTCAGGGATTCCTCGCTGGTGAAATCAAAGCCTATCGCCGTCATCGGATCAATGATCAGCTCCTGGGCTGAAGAAGGATCCAGTGGTCCGACATTAAGCGGCAATGCCATCAATTGCGCGAAAGGATGGTTTTTATCCCGCTGCCTCAGCGGATCATTGGGATAGGAGATATGTCTGAAAACACTGTGCAGCCCACAGAAAACAACTTTAAACCTTCTTTGTGTGGAGTCCATAATGCGCCTCAGCCTGGATATCTCGTTGAAGTTGTTCTGTGCATCTGCTTCCATAAAGTTATCCGCTTCGTCAAACAAAACAATGATCCGGCTGTCTGTCTCCTTCAGAAGCTTTCCAATGATTAATTCAGAGATTCCGTCGGCATCATTATGTATCTTGGGATCCTTCTGCAGAAAGCCTGTTGTGACCATTCTGTTATACATCAGCTTCCATATTTCAGATACTTGCCGTATGCCGCTGGGGTCTCCGATTTGTTTGATATCATCGTAAATGACGAACTCATTTCTTTCAGGCTTGTTAAATTCCTGCTCAACCATATGCAGCAGTACAGATTTACCAAACTGTCTGCCCCCATATACAATGCAGCTTCCTTCGGGCCTGCCGAGGGATTGGATCATATCTTTTCTTCCCTTGAATATTTCTTTGGGTATGATACCGAAGGAGCGGTATGGCATTACATTGCTCCACGCTGCACCACAGGAGATTACTGCTGGCAACCTGTTCTCCCTGATGCCGGCTACATAATATACAAGCAGCTCATCAATGAGCATGGCGGTTAACCTTTCGGTTTTACAGGCGTCTGCCCACTCTTCCCGCTGCTTTGGTGTCATTCTTCCCAGGAAAATGATGATGGGACTGTTGTTTTGCAGCCCAAGCTCAATAACGGTCTGAACCATTGTCATACTGTTCGGCCGACCCGGAAAAACAATAACGTGATATTTTCCATTACAGGAGGAACCGAAGTCTGATAATGGTGACAGATTACCAACTGCCATTTTTATGGAAAATGAAGCATAAGTGTTTGTGTACTTTCCATACTCGGTGCTCCATGGGGTTACATTAAAACCGAGGTAAGAGAAAAGCTTTTCAAATTTATGTTGGATGTTTTTGTTCAGGGCACCCTTGGTTTTTTCCTTGATGTCACTCCACGCTTCCAGTCCTTCTTTCACTTCAAACCTTCTGCCTCCAGGAACATTGCTCAGGTTTTTCAGTATTTTTGAGATTTTAGTTCCATTGCTTCCTGTGTCGATTGTCCTGAAGATTTGATCGATAGGCTGGCGGCTTTCCTTAAGGAATTTCTCAAGGTCGTTTGAGACCATGCAGAATTCCCTGACATAGTTTTCGTGGCCTTCTCTGGGAGTGTACTCTTTCAACTCACCTTGATAAAATGCATTTTCGGCAAAGTGAATGAATTCATCTGCTACCCCGAGCTCTCCTTTTTTCAGACTTTCGTTACCCAGCGAAATATACTTATTGATGAACTCAATGGCATTCGGAGCAAGGCTTTCTGCTTTTTTTTGCACTTCCGCGGCCAAATTTGCGATGTTCTTGCCGAGGGATTCCTCCCGAAGTGTTTTTATCCCTTGAAGCTCCTTTCTGATGTCATCCAGGTCTTTCAGGCATTTATACAGGTTACCGGATACCCGATTATCTTCCATCGATTCCTTTTCAACCGAAAGAAGCTTTCCAAGTAAAGAGGAATTCTCGTTTTCTGAAATGATGTGATCGATTGAGGCCTGGATAATTCTTTGCTCAAGCTGACTTATAACCGTTCTGATATTTGCCTTTGCTTCATGCTCCCGTTCAGCATATCTTTTTGACAGAGTATCTACATTTTCTCCCTGTGCCATTAAGTAACCGCGGCATAACCCTGCTGCGTTGAAATCATTGTTATTTAAATGTCTTTCAAACATTTTCCATAAATCACAATCAGAACTAAAGGCTTTTATGAAATCCTTGCTGTCGTAATCTGCTGACGACGGTTCAAAGTTGCCGTCCTCATCCATTCCGGGGTAATCAACAAATAACAGCGGATACCCCAGTATTTTTTTCCATAAGGGAACCATATTCTCATCCGGAATGTTTGAAAACCATTGCTCACCGTGCAAAACTGGTGTGAAAAAGTTTTTAATCAGTATATCCAACCCGTTGACACTAAAGGTGTAAATGGCTTTTTCCATTGTCTTGGCGGCTTTATTTAGTTTCAGGTTCTTTTCGGTCTTTTCCCACTCTGCCCGTAGCAACATGTGCAGTTCCTTGGTTCTGTCGATGTTCCAGTTTCTTTCCGAATTGATTTCAGATGCTTTACCTTCAGATACAATCGTCACCCATCTTTCAAACAACGAACGAAGCTCATCAATCCTCCGGGCAACCATATCTAGTGCGTTCCCCTGAATTTTTACCCTTTTCATGTTGTACTCATCTTCCATCATACGGGTTATGGTTTCGGAGATATAGCTCTTGATACTCTTCTCATCGGACAACAGTTTATTAATCAGCTCATTAACGCAGTCACTTTGCTCGTACTTGCCGTTTACCACGGCATCATATGCAACAGCAATATCACCGCCATCTTCAAATATACGATTGAAAAAGAAGTTCGCGGGCGCATAATTAAACTTTCTGATACGGTTCTCATCTACGAACCGGATGACCTTTTTAGAAAGTTCTGAAGCCACTTCCCTCCACTCGGGTTTTCCAAGTTCCTTGTACAGACTGGCACTGCTGAAAGTGGCACCGCTTTGTGCGAACTTATAGATTTCGGAAAAGATACCATAAAACTTATCACTGAAGCTGCCCAGATGATCCATCGATTCTGCCAACCACTGAAGAGCACTGGTTTCGGGTGCCAGCAGAACTGCCCGCAAAGCTAGCGTAGCTTCCAGCAACGCTGCATATTCATGTTCACACTTCAAGCTGTTTTCAATGGTCTCAAGTACCTGTTTGTGGTTTTCAACCATTTCAGCGATCAGTTGTTTTTCATCCAAATCAAAGCTTTCAGCACTAAATATCACCGATATGCCCAATGCCAGCCAGGAAGGAAAAATGCTCGATTCTTTATCTTCTTTCCCTTCAGCCTCCCGTGATAGCCAATACAGATAATTCACCTTATTCTGAGTAAGGTATCGTGCTGCCCTTTCTTCATAAAAGCTGGTTTTTTCTTCAGATAATTCTTCTTGTGGCGAATGGGGTTTTGTTGCTTCCCTTGTTTGAGTGTTTTGTTCTGAAGGGAGCTGAGCAATATTTCGTGTACTTTCCTTTTTACTCCGGGTTTTACCGGCAGGCTCTGCTAATGGTTGATCAGATATGTTATCTGTTTCACCATCAGTATTTTCTGTATTTACACAGTTCTCAGACTCATTGGGTTGCTCTTCATTATTATCGTTGACAACTTCCTGGCCTGCTTCAGCAACGGTTTCTTTCGGTTCAGTTACTGGCTCATTCAATTCAGGCTCAGGTTCACTTAAGCCTATTGTTTTGGTGTTTTGTTCTTCTTCAGGAAGGTCGGTTGGGGTGGATTGCTCATCGAGCTCATTGTCCTTTGCTAATTCGACGATGTTTTGGGCTTGCTGTTCAGATTTTACTTCGTTTGAATTGGTAACTTCAAGGACGGCTTGTCCTTCTTTAAAGGTTGAGTACGCGATATCTGCTATTTGACTTTTTACATCCAGCAGGCGTTGTGTCGCTGTTATGTCCGGCCCACCCATCAGAATCTGATAGTTCTCCTTTGCTTCGTTCAGGATTGTCTCAAGCCTGTGCAGATTCTCTTCAAGTGACAGAAGCTCCTCTTCAGTCAGTTTACTGTTAATGTTTAAGTTTACAGTATTCCATGGCTCAATTCTCAGGTATTTTAAAACAGGCTCAAAGTTACTTGGTTGAAGCTTTTCCAATAGTGTGCCCAAACGATCACGAAAAGCCTTGTTTGTTTTTCTTTCTTCCAGGTTTTCATCGATGATATGAACCATATCCAAAAACAGTTCCATTGTCCTGGTTAATTTTTCATCAGGTATGCTATTGATGTCTTTTATATATTTTTTCAACATCATCATAGCGTTGGCTATTTCGTCTGTATCATTATCTGCATTATCCGGAATATCCGCAGCCGCTGCCTGTTCGGTTTCATCCTTACAGATACGCTCCTCATCCGGTATGAGCCTGGTATCATTCGGAGATTTTGCTTTCACTTTCGCTGTGACTGTTGAACCATCCATTTTTTCATCCTCCAAAGCGGCTTCTTCAATTCCTTCTTCCATATCTTCTTCATCAGGCTCCCTCTCGGCTTCCCACTGGAGAATAGCATTTTGAACAAGCTGAATAAATTGCTGATTGTTATCTTGAATGTAATCTAAGATGATTTCACAATAAAAGCGATCATTTACCTTCACCTCAAGGGTGGATAAAGAAACATCCAGGATCCCAAACTCCTTAACATAATCGCTTACCTTATCACGAAATACCGGCCTTTCTATGTTTTCAATTTCTTTATAAAAGCCTGTTTTCGAGCTTTTTAATGAAACTCTTCTTAGTAGATTAATAAAACGGTCTTTCTGAACTCTTGCCTTCAGAAAGGATTTCTTATCATCAGAAGAAATTATTGACGTCGTTTTGATACGCGGAGTCAGGGCACTGAACAAAATATTAGTGGATGTGTCATCAAGCTCTTCAATAAGCCATTTTTTGAATTGATTCATATCACTTAACTTTTTCAAGTAAATCCACCTCCAAGAAATCGAGTTGTAATTACCTGTTCTTCCACCAATGTATTTTCTATCCTCGTAATCATGTTTCATTAAATGTAATGCAAGAAAGTCGGTAATAAATGTCCAAAGCTAATTGTGTCATTTTTGAATATTTGTTTGCATTAATGAATTGAAAAGCATTCATGTTTTGTTGTTTTACAACATCTCACTTTTTTCCAGACACAACAAGCTTATGGTGCGAATGATATGGTATCGGTGTCTGATTGATTTTGGGAAATGGCGGCACTTCCAGAATGCCATCATTAGTTCCTTTAATTTACTATTAACCCCTTCTTTCTAGCGCTAAACGAGCTATTCCATAGTTCATTATGAATAGACATATCAATGACGTTTGGAAGCATATTCATACTATACCAACAGGTATTTATCCCAATAAAATAATTATATCATGGACTATAGACAGGGTATGTCAAAAAACCTCATTATTAATAATCTTCTCGAAATGGCTTTACACGTGTTTAGCAGGTTGATGAGTTGCTTATAAGATGTGAACGAATTCACAGTAACAGTATTCATTTGTGTATTTCACACTTAACCTTGGTGGGTCATTGTAGTATCTAAAAACTTTAATTCCTTAATCTTTACCAGTGTTGTTTACATTCAGTTTTGGGGTCCGGATCAGGTATTCCGAGATATGTCTGGTGAAAATTTCCCCATACATGTCCATCTTTACTTTTCCCACACCAGAAACCTGTTTAAAATCCTGATTGTTCTTTGGAAGCTTCCGACACAT
>JAAYJG010000474.1 GCA_012523055.1 Ruminiclostridium sp.
CAACGGAAGCGATTGCTTGCAATCGCAACACACTGTTATATCGAGGCGGGAGATATGCTCGCCGCCTGATTAAGGTAATCGGTACCCGCCACCTATAGAGGTGGGGGACATCGGGCCTCGTTATAAAAAAGGTTTCCTGCTCGCACAGGAAACCTTGACTGATTATGCAGACAACATTTATTCAATCACCAGAGTTTTCCTGCTTGTACAGGAAACTTCGATTTGTTAGAATTGGCTGGGGTGTTTTTTGAAGAAGTCGACCCTCGCTTCCAGGAACTTCAGCTTGTGGCCGGGCTGCATGAAGGCATAGACAGGTTCGAAGATTTTATCCCAGCTCCAGAAGCTTTCGTCCATGTTCATGAAATCACGAATCATTTCAGTCCCTTCAGGCGCAATAGGATGCATCAGCACCGCGGCTGTGCGCACCATGTGGAAGCAGTCGACCAAAACCTGACGGCGCAATTCATCGTTATTTTCTTCTTCAGCCTGGCGAATGTACTTCACCCAGTATTTATTCAAATTGCGGATATAAATATCCATGGCATTCATCACCAGATGGAACTCATACCGGTATATCAGCCTTTCAACCTCCAGAACAATTTTGCGGGATTCCTGAAGGATTTCTTCGGATACCTGGCCATGCGGGATCTCGCTATCATAATACTTTTGAGAGGTATAGAAGCAGGAGCGTACCGCCCGGTTGAACACATTCGTTAAAAGGTTACCTTCCTTCAGCACCGGGTCACTGTCGGTTTCATTTGCTTTTGGGTTCAACGGCTTCGGCTGGAAGCTGACACTGCGGATGCCCAGGCCAAGGCCCAGAAAATGCGCGCGCAGCTGCTCGGGCATGTAATAATCCAGTAAATCACCCGCTATGGGTGGCTTGACATTGCCACTGGAGCTGGCCTTTTTGTTCAGGAAAAGGATATGGTTGTTTACGATCAGATCAGGAACCTGAAGTTGCCCGTCCGAGGGCGGGAAAGACGGATTCTCGCCCTGCAGGCCCATGAACATGGCCATTTCCGCCGGCCCGTAAAAATATACATTGTCCTGGCCGATAAACTGATAAACCTTTGCATCCGGGGAACACCACCAGTTTCTCCAGTCATCTCCATTCTTCATTTCCAACGCTGTTTTTGTAAAGGAAATGGGCGCCCACAAAGACTCTGGCCATACCCAGATGGTTAAGCCTTCCGCCCCTTCAATGGCCGGTGCAGGCACTCCCCATTCAATGTTTCCGGTAAGCCGGAAAGGTACAAGGGTTTTACCGGTACGGAAACGAATGCCCTGTTCTGAAAGAAGGCTGCAGGCCTTTTCTCGTTCTTCGAGACTATGAAAGGTCATCGTTTCAGATGATTTCTTTTCATCCGTAAGGGTATGGGGCGGTAACTGATCTTCAAAGGATTTTACCTGATCAATAAAATCCTGTTTGATATAGATTACCGGAGGCTCTAAAAACTCCTCGATGCTTTTTACGGCAAACTCCCTTGAATTGGGCTGTTCCTTTACCGATGCCACCCATTGCTTCAGCAACGGATGAAACTTTTCCAGGTCGACATACCAATTCACCACATCGCGCATTTCAGGCTTGTTGCCAGAAAGGATGCTGCGGGGGTTCACAAGCTCTATAGGCTGATACTGATGCCCCAGAGCGCATTCATCGGCATATCCCTTATCTGAGGTACAGCCTTCAATGGGGCATCGACCGACAACCTGCCGGCCGTTCAGGAACACTTCATGCTCGCTGTCGTAAAACTGTGATGTGGTCATTTTGATCAGATGACCGTTTTCATACAGCTTTCGGATCAGCTCGTCGGAAACCTGCCGGTGAATTTCAGCGGCTCGCCCCAGACCCGAGGCAGCAAACAAATCTATGGCAATCTGGTAGGCATCCAGAACCTCTTTTTGCTTTTGGTGGTTTTTCGTCACAAATTCCTCGATGGTGCCTGAAAACTGGCCATCACGCACCAGCTGCATGTAATTTGCAACAATGGGAGATCCGTAGCAGTCTGTTCCTGAAACAAACAAAACATTTTCTTTGCCAATGCGATCACGCAAAAAGCGGGCAAAAATGTCTGCGTGTACAAAAACGCCCCCGATATGGCCGAAATGAAGCTCCTTGTTGCCGTAGGGCATCCCAGCGGTCACAACCGCCCTTTTCGGAAATATGGGTCTAAGCTCTTCGGAATTCAGGTTCTTATCATTTTCCATGTTCATAAACTCACCTCTGAACCGTTGTAAAACAGCTTTCAAAATTGGAAGGCCGCACAGAGGACAGAATGAACCCTGAAAAGTCCTTCCGGTTAAAGCCCCTGTGCTTGTTACATCTATTTTAATGATTGTTGATTACAGTGTCAATGAATAGTTCCGGAGCTTTTTGAAAGCTCCTTTGTTTTGTTACTGTTCACAGGTAAGCCGGCGCAGCCTGCTAGCGAAGTGAAGGATCTCGCATTACTCCTGACAAGCTCCTTCACTCATTTACTTTTCAGGGGCAGTGCCACTATACAGAAGTACAACTCCGCTTCACCACGTGAGCAAAACTTCGAGTTTTGTACAAAAATGACCAAATCGCTGTGCAAAAAATCAAGTAAAGTACGTTTTTCGTTAACATAATCTCTTATTATGCCACTTTTAGCCACTTATGTCATACTATACTCCAATTTTTGCACCGTTTCCTCTTTGCCTAATTTACATAATACTATCCTGAGCCACATCGGGTTATAATACGAATATTTTTGGTTTATTATCTCAGTATAGCTTTTTGATTACTTTTGCTTCTCGCACAGAAATCCGATATACTAAAGTGAGAAGTTTAAAGTCAAAGAATGAGCATTATCACGTGTTGATATGAAATTTCGATATGCTGATATAAGAAGTATGAAATTTTTGAGTTAATAAAATTTGTTGGGGAAGGAAGCAAGAGATCCATTCCCACGTTCCAGGAGGGTTGAAAGCTGAAAACGCGAATTGCTGAAATCTTTCAGGCTAAAATAGCAGAAATTCAATCGAGAGTCCCTCTGCAAATTCGCAGCACAGAGCAGGAGGCTTCCTTCAGCAGTGCACTGGCACAGGCTGAAGAAACAGCAAACCGGACGCTTTCCCTGGACACATCCGTCAAAACCGAAGTGAAAGAAAACTTAAAATCGTCTTCTTCCGGAAGCAATGAAGCTGATTTCCCGCGCCTTTCCGCAGATGAGATTTCCACCCTCATGCCCCGTATCAATGCTGCCATCAAAAGTGCTTCACAAGAATATGGAGTTGATGAAAACATGATACGATCTATTATCAAGCTGGAATCTTCTTTTCAGCCCTATTCTCTCTCTACCTCGGGTGCCATGGGATTGATGCAGCTGATGCCTTTTACTGCCGATTGGCTTTCTGTGACAGATCCATACAACATTGAACAGAATATTCGGGGAGGGACCGAGTATTATCGTGATCAGCTCGCCAAATTTGACGGAGATGTTGAAAAGGCCCTTGCTGCGTACAACAAAGGGCCAAACACGGTGATAAAGTATGGCGGTGTTCCTCCACAGGCCGAAAGTTACGTGAAAAGGGTACTGCAGTATTATCAAATGTATAAAGCAAGCCAGTACTGAGCATCCGGGTGCAAGATGTTGCTCTGACCGCTGAGGTATTACCAAATGTATAACGCATCGCACTATCTATTGCAACGGGTCCCTGCACCCACCGGTATTCAATGTTGTTGGGCTAAACGACCCCAAACAAAGAGTCGCAATTTGTTTCTGTTAAGGGCTCAAAAAACCAGAGTGCTTCACTTACTGAGCTTCCGTGCTCTCTATACTACCCAGGACTTGCTCATCCGGAATAAAAGTGTGCTTCGCTTATTGAAGAGACTATGCTCTCTCGCATTTCTGCAATGAAGCAGCGTATCTGTGGAAAACTTCTTTCAAAACCACCAAAAATCAGTACAAATTTCACCTGGCAATTTGCCATCTTGACTTTTCGACGCATTTTGCGACAATTTTTTTGCAGTCCATGGAGTTCCTTCTGTCATTTTGTCAGATCAAAAACCTCGTTTCATCCACATCATCCACAGAGTTTTCCACAGGCAAAACAGCAATATTTCCTGTAGATTATGCCTTTTCCACAAAATTCACAAAAGAACAACTGAAGCCTGATATTGAAGGTAGATTTGTTTTCGGGTCTCATCTGCATTTTTCACCAAGCTTCAGACCCGGAACCGCATTCAAATCTAATCCCGCAAACTCCTGCTGCTGGTATGCAAAAAAGCCTGAAGAAGCGATCATGGCCGCATTGTCAGTGCAAAGCTGCAAGGGCGGATAATGCAGAGTGATGCCCTTTTCTTTGCAGGCTTTATCAAAAGCAGCGCGCAAGAAGTTATTGGCCGCCACACCACCCGCAAGACATATGGTTTGGAAGCCTGTTGTTACAGCCGCATCCATGGTATGCTGCACCAAAACATCCACCGCTGCCTTTTGAAAGGAAGCACAGACATCTTCTACGGGAACTCTTTCTTTCTTTTGTTCAAATTGGTGCACTGTATTGATCACCGCAGTTTTAAGCCCACTAAAGCTGAAATCATAAGGCTGATCATGGAACCTGACCCTGGGGAATTGAAAGGCTTCACTGTTTCCTGCAGCAGCCATTTTCTCAACCATAGGCCCGCCGGGATAACCCAACCCCAAAACCCGCGCAATTTTATCGAAGGCCTCCCCTGCAGCATCGTCCCTTGTCCTGCCGAGGATGACCGGTTTCTGCCAATCCTCCATCGCCACCACATGGCTGTGCCCGCCTGAAGCAACAAGACAAATGAATGGGGGTGCCAGTTCGGCATGCGCGATATAATTTGCGCAGATATGCCCTTCAATATGATTCACTCCGATGAGCGGCTTGTTTAGCGCAAAAGCCAATGCTTTTGCCGCAGTCAGCCCTACCAGAAGCGCACCCACCAAGCCGGGGCCATAGGTGACGGCAATGCCATTTATCGCATCAAAGGTTACGTTTGCTTCTTTCAAAGCTTTATCTACAACGGGAATGACTGATTCAACATGCTTGCGCGATGCAATTTCAGGCACCACACCACCGTACTCAGCATGAAGCTTCACCTGTGTTGCGATAATATTGGACAGGACCTTCCGTCCATTCACAACTATAGCCGCTGAGGTTTCATCACAACTGGACTCTATCCCGAGGATGATCACATCTTTCATAAAAACCACGCTTTCTGTAAACCACCTGTCAAAAATATAGTTTGTATATCACAAAAAAATTGTACTTGAAAACCGGGCAAAGTGCAACCCAGCTTTCAGACAGGAGAAAGGACTAATAACGGATTTTACAAAGCATAATCCAGTGATCAGTGAGCAAAAAAAAGAGCCTTTGCAGGCTCTTAAAAAAACAGGAGAAATGCTAATGTTCATTTTTATTGTAGCACGGCCCAGGCAAAATCCCCATAGGCCGATATGACCATACAATAGGACGAAAGACCCAGGTCGCATGGGCGAGCAGTGCAGCGAAGCGTAACGACCAGCCAGGCCGTTAAAATGTCAATGGCTGCTTTCGCTGGCAACAGGTGGCAGAAATTAACATGTACCTCTTGCTGAATTCAGGCAAAATGCTTAGGATGCATGAGCACCAGTTGAAGGTTGCGGAAGTATTTCAGGCTCTAAAAGAAAATGTGCAGAGCCAGTTGGTCCAGAAGCACCAATGCGCCCAGCCCCCAAAGGTACCATGAGAAATATTTCAGTTTTCGGTTCTGGATCAGCTTCAGCATGGTCTTCACCGCAAAAAAGCCCGCAATTGCCGCAAACAGCATTCCCAGCACCAGTGGGGCAGTACCGATGGCCGCCAGGGCGTTTTCACCGGTTTTCACAATTTTGTAAGCATCCAGTACCACCGCTGCCAGAATAGCGGGTATTGACAGCAGGAAAGAGAAATCTGCAGCCGTTTTTCGTTCAATTCCCAATGCAAGGGCCGAGGAAATGGTCATGCCCGAGCGGGAAACGGCGGGCAGCATGGCAACAGCCTGTGCGGTGCCTATCAGCAGCGGATCGGAGACCTTCATTTTTTCCAGATCGCGTTCCTTTTTCCCTGCATTTTCAGCCAGCATCAGAATGATACCCGTAAATATGAAGCCTGCCCCCAATGTGGCACCAGTTTCAAAAAGCTGCTCAATCTTGTCATTAAACAGTAAACCCAGAATTCCGATGGGAATTGTCCCCAGAACAATATAGACAGGAAGCTTCGAGAAAGGTTTTTTGAGTATTTCAAGAATCTTTTCCCGATAGACTACCATCACAGCTATCAAGGTGGCCAGGTGAAGAGCGATATCAAAGGTCAGAGCCCCATCCTGGATGCCAAAGATTTTCTGTAAAAGTACCAGATGCCCGGAGCTGCTGATGGGCAGAAACTCGGAAAAGCCCTGAACAATCCCCAGCAAAATAGCTTCAAATATTGACATATCAACATATCCTTTCACTAAAGCGTTTGCACAAATTCAAAACAAAAGCACACTATTGAACCCAACTGTAAAACAACCATCCATCCAATGTCATAAAGGATCGAAAAACTTTATAGGTACGTTACGACTGTTGCCGGCAAATGTTTTGAGCTCAAAGTAAAAACACACCATAAGGGGGGGATTTTCAATAGATGCCCCCGCACAAACATATGCTGACTTAGCAGGTTGTATGCTTATTGGCCTTCAGGAAGGAATGCTTCTTCCACATATTCATTCCTGGCGTTCCAGAAGATCCACTCCTCATAGCCTGCGTCATAAACCGCCTTAATTTGCTCCCTGTATTCCTCTACACCATAGGTGGTGTAATAGCCGTTGCCAAGGTAAGATGCCGTAAAGCCCTGGAGATAGGGGCGGCATTTTAGTTTATAGCCCTCTACCGAATTAACCCTTTTCTTTCCGACGAGTAACGTATTATATACGATTTCATATGGAATCAGGTCTGGTTTTGTATAGTTAATTCCGTTAATGGTCTGACTCCTTTTATCGAAGTGAGAGGGATATACCATAGGAGAAATATAATCCAGGTGCCAGCCAATGGATTCGACCGTCTGCCCGATTTCACCGGAATCCCGGGTGGCGATCAACGGCCAGCCAAAGATATCTGCCGACAGAATGGTACCTTCTGGAACAATGCTGCGGATATATTCGGTAAAGCCCTCGATGTAATCCCGCCGCTGCTTGCCTTCCTCCAGGTTCTGAAGCTGATATTCATATAAAGAAGTTTCCGGAAAACGGATATAGTCAAACTGGATTTCGTCAAAACCATAGCTCACGGCTTCGCGCACAATATTGCCCACATATTCCCATGAACCCTTGTTGGTTGGGTCAAGCCACTGAGCTTTGGTACCGTCCTGGGCCACAAAAGTGCTGCCGTTATGCTTGATCGCAAGTGAAGGCTTGTAGTTGGTGATCACATTGTCTTTAAATGTAACGATACGGCCGATGACCCTGATATTGTTTTGATGGAATTTCTCGAGTGCTTTTTGAATGTTAAAATCGGAGCAGGCCTTTGCCGCCACCACATCCGGAATTTCTGATTTGTAGTTAATGTTGCCAAAATCGCCTTTGATATCGATAACATAGGAATTGATTTCAGTACGGTTTGCCAGGTCAATATAGTGCTGAAGGTGTTTTTCATCCTGATACGAACCCGGTTTCAGGTAAAGCGCCTTGACTGGTTCAAAGGGAAGCTTTGGAGCGGGCGTGATATCGGACCCTCTGTATGGGGCGGAAGTTGGCTCCAAAACAACTTTTTCCGGAGCAGGTGTAGCAGTAACCTCAGGAACAGGCGATGCGGTCGGTTCCGATGTGGGGGCTTGTCCGCCTGTGGGTGTTACTGTCGCAGTGGCAGTGGCAACCGCCGCGGTTGTGGGGGTGGGTGTGATATTCCCGTTGCTTTCAGGCCTGTTCTGCAGGATGAAAAACGCAAGCAATGCCAGTGACAATACCACTGCAATGGTTAAAAATAACATCATTCGGTTTTTTTTTGCCTGATGCCCTTTATAATAGGCTTTATTTCGGCTGTTCATGGAGTGTCTCCTCTCAATCTCCTGACTTTCTTATCTTTGGTAAACCCTTTATAAGAAATCATACCACAGCGTTTGAGAGTAGACAATCAATTCCGTGTGAAACATAAAAACTTAATCTAAGATACGTTACTCCTGTGAAACCTGCCTAGGTTTCGTGTCGTTTGGCGACACCTGGGTCATGGAGGACTGTTCACACCCCTTAATCGGTTCAGCAAAGGACTCTGAGGAATAACTAGGTTTTGTTTTTTGCTTTTGGTTTGGAGACAATTGCCATCACATAACCGAAGAACACGGCAGCGGCAATGCCCACCGCGCCGGCCCTGACACCACCGCTGAACGCACCGAGAAGCCCGTTATTGTCCACATCTTCGATCACTCCTTTGGCAAGGACATTCCCAAAGCCAATGATGGGAATGGTTGCCCCTGCCCCCGCGAAATCAACCAAAAGGGGGTAAACCCCCAAAACACCCAGAACAACGCCGGATACGACGAAAAGCACCATAATGCGTGCCGGTGTCAGCTTCGTTAAATCAATGAGGATCTGCCCAACGACACAAATGAGTCCGCCTACAACAAAAGCTCGGATATATTCCAAAAGTACCACCTCTTTATTTCTTACACTTTTCAGATCATTTCAATTCCCACCGCATGAGCGATGCATGGAATGCTTTCACCCTGTTGAATTGCCACAGGACTGTGCAAAGCACCGGTTGAAACCAGCAAAACCCTGTTAAGCTCGCGCTTCGAAAGCTTTTCCAGAAGGTATCCTCCCAGGACGGTTGCAGAGCAGGCACACCCGCTGCCCCCACTGTCGGTTTGCTGTTCTTTTGTGTCATAAATCATCACACCGCAATCGTCATAGCATTCACGGATGAGCACGTTGTTTTCCTCCAGAAGCTGTGTACACAGGTTTCTCCCATGCGCCCCCAGATCTCCGGTCACTATCAGATCATAGTGATTATGGGGCAGCTTTGTTTCTGTAAAATGTG
The DNA here is from genome assembly GCA_012523055.1 of Ruminiclostridium sp. Taxonomy (GTDB): domain Bacteria; phylum Bacillota; class Clostridia; order DSM-8532; family DSM-8532; genus JAAYJG01. The sequence goes on from JAAYJG010000474.1 coordinate 9,024, forward strand.
CCGTAATCGTATCGCACGCGGCAGGTGCCATGGCCGCGCCCATATCATTGGCATCGCTAATGCCCATGTCTACAATCCTTCCGGTAGTGATATGAACCACTCTTGGCCCGTCGCCTGCCTTTCCAAGCAACACCCCCCCCGAGCCCGTAACAGTCCATTGGGATGTGGGTGGGCGCTGGCTGCCAAACTCTAACGGAAAGCGAAACTGCTTTTCCGCCGAACAAAAATGGCTGGAGGTGATGCAAACCACCCTTTCCGCAAACCCGCCATCCACCATCATGCTTCCAAGGTTCATTGATTCTGCCATGGTTGAACAGGCTCCATACAACCCAAAGAAGGGAATGCCTGTTTCCCGGATACCATAGTTGACGGCTATACATTGGTTTAACAAATCCCCTGCAAAAACGTATTGAATGTCTCCCAGTGAAACATTACCTTTGCTTAAAATTTTTGAGAAGGTTTCACGAACGAATTTACTTTCAGCCTTTTCAAAGCTTTTTTCACCAAAATACTCATCCTCGATGACATCATCAAAATACCGGGCCAGGGGGCCATGGCCCTCCTTTGCCCCTGCGATGGCGGCCCATGCCTGAATAACCGGTTTTGTATCAAGCCGGATGGTTTGATTTCCCAGTCTGGTTCCCATGATTTCCTCCACTCAAACAACACATTTGTTTCTAAACTGCTTAGCTTCTGCTAAATGCCTCGCCCGAACAAGTAGTATAAAATGCCTGCAATAGTGCTGGTCACAATTCCATAAACCAGAACAGGCCCTGCAATCAGGAACATTTTCGCTCCCACGCCCATCACATAACCTTCCTTTTTGTATTCCATAGCCGGAGATACAATTGAATTGGCAAATCCGGTGACTGGTATTGCGGCTCCCGCTCCACCGATTCTGCCAATATTGTCATAAACGTTAATCCCTGTCAGGAAGGCACCAAGGAAAATCATTGCCAGTGTAGTAACTGCGGAAGCGTCATCCTTGGCCATCCCTGCTCCAAGCAGTAGATTCAGGATCAACTGTCCAATTGTACAGATAATCCCCCCAACAAGAAAAGCCAGAAGAAGATTTTTAGCTTTCTTGGTTCGAGGTGCCTGCTGCTGAGACCATTTCTTGTATTCCTGTTTGGTTCTTTTTTCTTCCATTTTTCCTCCATCGCAAGAAAACCGTTTTACTTTCAGATTGATTTCATTTGTAAGCGGTTTATTTTTACCGTCTCTGAATTAAAATCCAAGATTCTCTACAAACCCTGTTACTGACTGTCTTTTACCCTGAAGGTAAAGCGTGTATCGGCGTGTAAATAGGTTTACTGCTTCAATTCAGCAGCGAAAGGGGTTACGATTTCTCTGTCCCTGTGCCCATCACAAATACACCTTTTTGTGGTATCTCCGTTTTTTGCTGCGAAGAAAAAAATAGTATTGCGGCGATCACACCAAGCAATAAAGCTGCACTGATGATAAAAATCCATAAATTGCGTGTTCTGTTAATTACCCTGCCTACCATGACATTTCCCTCCCGAAAGACTATCAAAAAATAACCGATTTCGCTTCGTTATCTTTTGAAAATTCGGGTGAAAATATTCCGGTAAACAGAAATTGTTATGGATGGATTTTGGATGAATTGAATTGATGGGAGTTGTATATAAGAAGATTCTTCACAAAAAATTCTTTATATGGGGTTTTATAAAAAAATCAACACATCTGAAATCTACTCACTGGACATTGCCTTAAAACAGCCTATCCACCCAAGGAATAATTCCTGAACTATAGGGGTAATCGGTGCGAGGCAATGAACAAGTAGAAAGTCAGTCGCTAATGGCTTACTTCCTATTTATTTTTTTCTCAATCGGGATGCTCATTAAGTTCCAATTGTTTAAAATGTGTCGCTGCAGTTAACGCAACTATATTGTTACTGATAAGCTAAAGTGCCCAGAAATAGATGTTAGTAATTGTCCAAAATCTGCTTGACTCTGTGACCACGAATACTTAATGGGTTTATCGCTTTTAGCATTACCGGTTAAAATGTGGCCGG
>JAAYJG010000058.1 GCA_012523055.1 Ruminiclostridium sp.
ACCCCGGACCTACCGAAACAAGAAACGCCATAAAACTGCTGGCGTTGATGGGTTATGAACCAACCATGGTTGAGCGGGCAGAGGAGAAATCAAAAAAATTCATAGAAACGGGCCTGTGGCAAGCCTAAGACTAACCATGAATTTTATTGATTTTAATCATCTTTATCATTTTAGAATATTTTTACATTAATGCGGCAGTGGGTTTACGAAAATAATTCAATCCTCCTGACACGTCGTCTCCCTGGCACTCCCCTTGACACGTGCCTGCCTTCGGTATACCAGGGGGGTAACGCTACATTGCTTTTTAAACTGACGAATCAGGTTGTTGGGGTTTTCGAACCCAACCATTTTGCTGATTTTGATGATCGGTTTATTTGTTTGAAGCAATATTTCTTTCGCAGCCTCAATTTTTCTTTGATTCAGATATTGAATGGGTGAAATATGAAATTGCTTTTTAAACTCCCTGCAAATTTGATATTTGCTGATATGGTACTTTATTTCAAGCTGCTTTAATGTAATGTTATTCATATAGTTGTAATCCAAATCGTGCTTTATTTCGTATACATAATCGTAAACATTGGGTTTCTCCTCATATAATCTACCTTTTTCCATCAGGATCTCAAAAAGAATATCTGAAAGAAACCTGGATTGATATAAGGGGCGTTTGGATGGTTGAGTCAAGCAGTCGTACAATAACTGTAATCTGTCCGTAACTATATTGCCAGGTAAATAAGAATAGTGATTGCCGTTCCCTCTTACAAAGCCGGAATAGAAAAAGAAAACAGGAGGGCCCGCAATGAAAAAAATTTTAAAAAGCCACGGAGCTTGTACGGCTTCGATTTTATAGCTTTGATTGCATTGAATAAACCCTATTGAGCCCTGATTCAGTATATCGCTGCGGCCATCGGAGATAAGCAGGCCGGAGCCCCTTTCCGTATAAATCATACAAAATGAATCCAGCTTCGGGATTTCAAAAACAAAGGGACAGGAGGCTGGGATTGTACCGAACGCTTCGATGTAGGGAAGGTTCCAGGCGATATCCATTGGTACTGAAAGTATTTTCAAATGACTGGCGACAACTGAAATCTCTTTTTCGCATGAATGACTGGTATGCAGTGCTTCCTGGAAGGATCTCTTAAAATCCATGACTCTTCCTCCTAAGAAATCGGGTTTTTCATCAAATTTGCGAGACCCCCATTTCTATAAGTGGGGGTTCCTTTTGTGACGCGTTCCGGTGGGTACGCTCCCTTGTTAACGGGTCGAGGCTTGTGGAGCGTTCCGGTGGGTATGCTCCCTTGGTACGCACCCTTGTTTCTTCTTCGGTGGGAGCAGAGTCCCCCACAGAAGCCCATTGCGTATTTTACTTCGTAAAAACGCTTGGTGTTCAGCTTCAGTTGAATGAGTTCACTTTGCGGACTTCACAATTCGTATTACAAGTAAATGTAAATTCTCTGTAAACCCAGTATAACAAATGTACCTGTTTTTACAAGCTTTATTAGGTTGCTTATTAAGTTTAATTTTCATATTTTATTAGCCTCAATAAGTTAATATTTATAATATTGCACAAATTGTTTGAGAAGTAACCCGATGCTTACTACTAAAATGCATAAACATGTCAATAATTAAACATGTTTTGCAATAATTACTGATGACTAATTTTATAAACGTTATATAATTAAATTAATCTACTTTTAGTGGTAAATATTATGTTTATTACAGGAGGGAAAAAATGAAAGCAAAGAAGTTATTAGCCATTCTTATCGCAGTTACAGTCATTCTTTCTTTAGCAGGCTGTGTCGCACCGCAAACCGGTACCGGAGGTACCACAAATGATCCAGGAAAAACCACTCAGACAGATCCATCATCGCTCAAAGGTACGACAATCAAAGTTTATACCCACGGTGGAAACCGGGTTCTCGGAGAAGAAAAAAAGGATGAAAAAGGGAATACATACCGTGATGTCGAGAATACCGCGTTTCTAAAGTATTTGGCAGAAGATTTTACGAGAGAGACAGGAATCAATGTTGAATTGAATGTAGTTACAAATGAAGATGAATTAAGGCCGTTATTCCAGGTAAAAGATGACAGCGTAGATGTATTTACCTGTCCGAACTGGAGCCTTGAGGAATGGAAAGCCTATTGTGAAGCTTATTGTACAGTGGAGGAAGGCGTTGCGCTATATGGTGAATACGCAAGGGCGATGCCGGCTGTTGACGGCATTATCTACAGTATCATGCCAGGTCGGGCGTACAATCAGGCTGTTGTTTACAATGAAGAAATCATCAAGGCTGCCGGATATGATGAAATCCCGGCAACGTTGGACGAATTCAACAAGATGTGTGAAGCCATCAAGGCAAACGGGGTAACCCCGATTTCCATGCACCGGGTTGAAAACTGGCCTTTGGCTACTGTCCAGGATTTTGCGGGATATGTTGCAGGTAATGCCAATGTCTTTGCAGAATGTCTGAAAACTGAAAATCCTTTCTCTGAAACCGCTCCCTTCGGCAAGACGATTAAACTGTACACACAATGGAAAGCAAATGGTTTTTTTGAACCCGAAGTTTATACTGACTTTGGCGTAGCAATGGATAGTGTTGCATACGGCAGAGCCGCAATGATGCTGTTCGGTTCCTGGGTCGTACCGCAGATTCAAGGCCGTGTTCCGGATGGAAAGGATCCTGCCATTATCAAATTTGCTCCCGCTCCGGATTTCGGTGCAGGCAGATACGTATTGGCAGCTCCCGCAGACAACTGGGCAATTTGCAAATTCTCCAAGAACAAGGAAGCAGCAAGGATGTTCATCGAATATATCGCCGAGGATGCTCAGTTTATCGCAGACAGTGGTTTCATCGCCAACAAAAAAGGTGTGAATCCGGTTGTTCCTGAACTGTATTCCATTATCGACGGCCTTGTAGCCTCCGGCGATTGCAAGGTACTGTTACAACCGGCCAATGATGCCAATTCTCTGGCTAACCAGGAAGTATTGACAGAAGCCGGATTATGGGCTGATTACAAATATGTTGGTCTGTTGTTCGACTCCCTGGATGTAACAAAACCAGATGACTGGTCTGCATATAACAAACAGGTGGAAGTCCAGAACAATGCATACAAGAAGTATAAGGAAGAACTTGGGCTGAAATGGGTAGATTGATGTGATGTGAAATAAGCCTCCTCCGACAGGGGGAGGTTTATTTTTTCAAGAGATGCTCCACCAATTTGTACGTGAAGGATCTGGAGAAAGGGAAAAAGCAAATGAAACGATCATATAATAAAAGCAGAACAATATTCATCTTTACATTTTTAGCACTTCCGGTTATTCATCTGTTGGTGTTCTCCTATATCCCTATTTTAAGTAATGTGTATTTAAGCTTCACCAAATATGATGGGGTTGGTATACCGAAGTTTATCGGACTGAAAAACTATGTAAGGCTGTTGACCGATCCTCAATATATTTCTATGTTTAAAAATTGTCTGTGGTATATGATTGTAGCCATACCGCAGCTGGTCTTCGCCTTTTTCCTGGCTGTGTTTATTAATGGAAAATTCCGTGGATTGAACTTCTTTAAAGGTGTTTTGATCATTCCATATTTACTGAACGGTGTAATTATATCCACCATTTTTATTATTTTCTTTAATAATTCGGGCACGTTTAATTCGTTATTGCGAATGATTGGCCTGGAAGGGCGGCAATGGCTTCAGAACTTAAAGCTGGTCAATCCGGCTATTGCATCAATCAGTATCTGGAGATATTATGGTTTCAATTTCGTCATGTTTTTAGGCGGTCTTCAAACAATCCCTTCCGAATTGTTCGAAGCTGCCGCAATGGATGGTTGTAAGAAACTCCAGGAAATTCGGTATATTTCCATCCCGTCAATAACGCATATTTTATTTATCAATATATTGCTAAGCATATCCGGTTCGATTCAGGTTTTTGAAATTCCTTACATCATGATGAATGGCTCCAACGGAACGGTTACGCCTGTTATTCAGATACAGCAAAGCGCGTTTTCGGATAACAGGGTTGGTTTCGCCGCCGCTCTTTCCATTATGGTATTTGTAATTGTTGTCATCGTAGTCAGCATTCAGAAAGTCTTTGATAAAAGGGGTGAGTTACAATGAACAAAGAGACGAAATCTTATAAAATACTGCGCTATGTTTTCCTAATTGCAGCATGCATTTTTGTAATCATACCGATGATCCCGCTTATCTTCATGGCGTTCAAGACAGGCACCGAATATTCGTCCACAAGTGTTCTGACCCCGCCCCAAAATTGGTTTAACATGTATAACTTTGTTTACGCCATCAAGGTAGGAAAACTAGGGAAAGCACTGTTGAACACGGCGATCATTTTAGGTATATCAGTTTCTATTCAGATCGTCTTTACTACGATGGTATCCTTCGTACTTCACCGCTTTGAGTTTACCGGTAAAAAGATAATTTATTCCTTATTTACAATGACTATGTTCATACCGGTAGTCACAACGCAAACAGTCGTATTTCAGATTATTTACAAAATGGGTCTGGTCAATAAAATGCTGAGTGTGATATTGCTATATTCCGGAGTGGGTATTGTGGGTATTTATGTCATCCTGAACCTGTTAACAACGATCCCGAAGGAGTTGGATGAATCGGCTTTAATGGATGGTGCAAGCTATTACAGAATTTTCCGCAGCATCATTTTCCCACTGCTGAAACCGGGTTGTACAACGCTCTTAATCATCAATGGTATTGGACTATATAATGATTTTTACATCCCTAACCTTTACCTGAGAAAAGATGTGCAGACCTTCACCGTGGCACTTTATAAATTCTTTGGCAATACAGCCACACCTTTTGAAATTGTTGCTGCTGCAATCCTTCTGGGGATCATCCCTATCGGGATTGTCTTCCTGTTCCTCCAAAAGCACATATTCTATGGGTTGGCAGGAGCGGTGAAGTCATGATTAGGGAAACACCGATTTATCGGATACTGTGCGCCATTCATATCGTCTTTTTCACAAGCCTTCTTTGCTTTGGAACTATATGTCTGTCAGGTACAATACTGATGGTACCCGCCCTCGGTGCATCCTTTCTTATTGGAAAGGACACCCTGTATAGAAAATTGGATATCACTGACAGCATCATTAAAACATATTTTAAATATCTGAAGGCTTCGATGAAACTTTTGAAGTATTCATTGCTAAATATCTTGATTGCTTTGAATATTGCCGGTATGATCATCACAGCATCAACAGGCAATTTTGTATATTCCTGCGTCTGTCTTGCCATCGTTGGTTTTCTGCTGTCTTTCATGTTGTATATTGCAGGGTATCATACTTTTGTCAGCAATCAAATTAATATGGCAGAGGTTTTTCTCAGCATGTTTATCAAGCTGCACCTTCTATTACCGGTCTTTATCGTAATGGTTCTATGTGTACTGTTTTTCTCCGGTACATTGTTGACCGTGATGTTTCTTTCAGGAACCATCATTCTTTTTGCGCTGGAGGTATTGATTTTCATTCAAATGATCCATTTTAAGGCCAAGTCAGGGAGATTGGATAAGGATGATAAATTTGCATATTTGGTAGACTATCCAAGTGGTTAACAGCGAACTCCCCTGCCGCTGGCTGCAATGTGAAGATAACACCAGCACAGGAATGCAACAAAAGGCTCAGCCTTTTTCATAACGAAATGGATATGGGCTAATCCTCCTCTGAATAGAAACTATGAATTGAATTGACAAAAAAAAAACTAGTGGATACAATGAATCAGATAATAAGCGAAAATATTGGTTGAGGTTTATAATGGCTAAAAAGATAACGTTGGCGGATATTGCAAAACATTTGAATGTAAGTACTGTTACAGTATCAAAGGCTTTATCCGGCCAAAAGGGTGTTAGTGAAGAAAAACGGAAACGAATAAAAAATCTCGCCGATGAATTAGGTTATAAATGTAACTTGCCGGTGGAGCGTATCAATAAGAATAAAAGCAAGGTTATCGGGATCATCGTCCCGGGAAGATACTTTGGCAAGTATGATTCTTTTTATTGGATGATGTATCAGGAAGTAGCCACCAGAGCAGTTCATGAAAAATGCTTTACCATGCTTGAGGTCATCAGTGCCGAAGATGAAGAAAAACAGGAATTGCCCGGGCTTATCAAGGAAAATAAGGTGGACGGGATTATATTGATTGGTCGCCCGCAAAGCGGATATATTAGAAAAATGCGGGAAGACGGATCGATTCCAATCATATGCCTGGACTTTTTTGACGATTTCAGTAATTGCGATTCGGTTATTTCCGATAGCTTTTATGGAACATATATGCTGACGAATTATTTGTTCAGCATGGGGCATGAAGAAATCGCCTACGTTGGCACCCTGCTTTACACCGGCAGTATAACCGATCGATACTTCGGTTATTGTAAATCCATGATGGAGCATGGCAAGAAGATACGCGAAGAATGGATTTTAGACGACCGGGATTGGGAAACAGGCGATGTTGCAACCTTTAATGTGAATTTTCCAGAAAGGATGCCTACCGCCTTTGTATGTAATTGCGACTTGACTGCCAACTACCTGATAAAAAAGCTAAGAATGAAAAACTACAGGATACCGGAGGATATATCTGTAGTCGGGTTCGATAACTTCATATACCCCGGTTTATGTGATATCGGCATTACGACCTATGATGTCAATGTTAAGAAAATGGCGCAAATAAGCATCAATGTTCTGTTGAATAAAATAGTACATGCAAATTACCAATCGGGAGTAAGGGTTGTTGAAGGGGAAATCGTGTACAAAGAGAGCGTGTCCAAAATTTTGAAGCCAGACAGCAGTTCGATTTAGTCAAGCATTATGTCCTTCTATGTTCATAACCCCAGTATCGGTAAAGACTGCCTTTGCAAGGGTTCTGTCCGGGCTCTGGCATACATCACCATAGCTTCTTCCCTGCTTATTTTTGCATCCGGTTTGAAGGTTTCATCCGGATACTCTCCGTGTATAAAAAGGGCTGAAAAAACATGTCCGCAAAAAAGTACTGTGCACAGTTCCTGCGAAAGTTAGGGCGAGAGGTTGGCCACTGTGTTATTGGGTGTCCTCCCGTTTGATTATTCTTTCCCGTTCCAGCAATAGGTGCACATGTTTTCATGCGGCAGGCCTATGGCGTCCAGCATATCGGACAGTGACTGATATTTCAATGAAGTAAAGTTCAGACGTTTGCTGATACAATCCACCATGCATTGGTATCTATCAGTTTTGGGATCACTATACTCGTCCAGAGCTACGGAAGCATTACCCTCGAGTTTCTTAATCGTCTGGCGGGTGATGAGATCCATCTCGGTTCTGGAGCGCGAGAAATTCAGGTACTTGCATCCAAAAACGATGGGAGGGCAGGCAGAGCGGATATGCACCTCTTTTGCCTTGCAATTGTACAACAGCTCAACGGTTTCACTCATCTGTGTTCCGCGTACAATGGAATCATCACAGAAAAGAAGACGCTTATCATGGATTAAATCGATAATGGGCATCAACTTCATTCTTGCCACCATGGCTCTCATTTCCTGAGTTTGCGGCATAAAGCTTCTGGACCAGGTAGGGTTGTACTTAATAAAAGGCCTTCCATAGGGAATACGGGATTCATTGGAATAACCGAGGGCATGGGCAACCCCTGAATCAGGTACGCCTGCCACCATATCTACTTTCGCATCGTCATTACGGGCCATGAGCGCGCCATTGCGATTACGCATGATTTCAACATTCATCCCTTCATAACAGGAGGAGGGATATCCAAAATAGACCCAGAGAAATGCACAGATTTTCATGTCTTTACGGGGTGGTGAGATGCTTTCGATACCGTCGGGGCGGATCAAAACAATTTCCCCCGGACCAAGCTCATATTTCATTTGGTATCCCAGGTTTGCGAAAGCGCAGGATTCGAAGGAAACGCTGTATGTGCCTTCCTTTTCACCGATCATCAACGGTGTTCTGCCAAAACGATCTCTGGCGGCATAGATCCCTTCTTTGGTCAGGATTAGCATTGTACAGGAGCCTTCAATCATTTCCTGAGCCTTTAGAATGCCCGCCTTAAATGATTCTTCGTGGTCAATCAGTGCGGAAACAGCCTCTGTGGGATTAATTTCCCCCTTGCTCATTTCAAGATAGTGCATGAAGTTGTTGTTCAGAGTGATATCCACCAATGCCTTCAGGTTGTTGATCCGGCCAACTGTTGTGATGGCATAGTGACCAAGACGGGAGCGGACAGTCAGAGGCTGGGGCTCATCATCGCTGATGCATCCAATCCCCATGTTGCCTTTCATCGAAGAAAGGTCCACTTCAAACTTGGAGCGGAACTGTACGTTTTCAATATTATGAATAGACCTTGAAAAGCCGTTCCCTGTCCAGACTGCCATTCCACCGCGGCTTGTGCCAAGATGTGAATGATAATCGGTACCGAAGTACAGATCGGTTACACAGCTGTTTTTTGATACGACTCCAAATAATCCACCCAATGGTATCACTCCTAACTGAATTCCACTTCATCTCTTCGGGCTTAGCTTTGTGCTTTATCGAATATCCCTGTGGTATTCCTGCAGGGATTTTACCTTGTCTTCCTTCACGTGATCCTTGCGGTATGCCGCAATTCCTTTGGCACTGGCCAATGCGGCCGTAATCGTCGTGATGTAAGGTATTTTCAATTTAATTGCCGTTTTGCGGATATAGGAATCATCATACTGGCTCTGTTTGCCCACCGGGGTATTGACCACCAGCTGTATCTCCCTGTTTAAAATACTGTCCGCAATGTTCGGGCGGCCTTCAAACATCTTATTCACCCGCTCACACGCAATTCCGTTATTCTTCAGGAAATTATAGGTGCCTTCTGTGGCTTTGATCTGGAAGTTCTGCTGTACAAACAGCCGCGCGATTTCCAAAAGATTGGGCTTATCCTGATCGGCTACGCTGATCAAAACACAGCCGCTGTCCGGTAAAGCCACCTGTGTTGCCTCTTCAGCCTTGTAAAATGCCAGGCCAAAGGAATTTGCCATGCCCAGAACCTCACCGGTAGAGCGCATTTCAGGCCCCAGTAACGGGTCTACCTCATGGAACATGTTGAAGGGGAAAACGGCTTCCTTCACACCATAATGCGGGATGTTTCTGGCCTTCAACCGTTCAATCGGTGACGGTGTTCCAGTCGCCTCGCTCAGGACGATCTCGGTGGCGATTTTGGCCATCTGAATATCACAGACCTTTGAAACCAGCGGTACTGTTCTTGATGCTCGGGGGTTTGCTTCCAAAACGTAAACGATATCGTTACAGATAGCATACTGCATATTCATCAAACCTACAACCTTTAGTTCCCTGGCGATTTTCCGGGTATATTCGCAAATGGTGTCCAGATGCTTCTGCTCTATGCTGATGGGTGGGATGACACAAGCCGAGTCACCGGAGTGGACTCCAGCCAGTTCGATATGCTCCATCACCGCCGGAACAAAGGTCATCTTTCCGTCAGAGAGGGCATCGGCCTCAGATTCAATGGCATTTTCAAGAAATTTATCGATCAGCAGCGGGCGGTCGGGCGTAACACCAACAGCCGCGTCAATATATTTACGCAGCATTTCCTCATCATAAATGACTTCCATGCCGCGCCCGCCAAGCACATAGGAGGGGCGGATCATCATCGGGTATCCGATATCTTCCGCGATCACAAGCGCTTCTTCCAGCGTGCTGGTCATAGCGGATTTGGGCATTGGAATGTCCAGCTGCTCCATCATTTTGCGGAACAAATCACGATCTTCGGCCATCTCAATGGTTTCCGGAGTGGTGCCCAGAATCCTGACACCGGCTTTAGCCAACTCGTCGGCGATATTTAAAGGGGTTTGGCCGCCAAACTGGATGATCACGCCCAGGGGATTTTCCTTATGGTAAATGCTCAGTACATCTTCCACGGTTAAAGGTTCGAAATAAAGCTTATCGGAGGTATCATAATCGGTTGAAACTGTTTCAGGGTTACAGTTTACAATAATCGTTTCATACCCCAAATCCCTCAGCTCAAAAGCAGCATGAACACAGCAATAATCAAACTCGATGCCCTGACCGATGCGGTTTGGGCCTCCGCCGAGGATCATCACCTTTTGATGGCTGCTCGACTGGGTTTTGTCCGGGGCGTTATAGGTTGAAAAATAGTAAGCAGCGTTTTCTACTCCGCTGACCGGCACCGGTTCCCAGCCCTCTGTAATACCCAGCGCGGTACGGCGGCTGCGAATCTGTTCTTCCGGAATGCTTAACAGCTTTGTAAGATATTTATCGGCGAAGCCGTCCAGCTTTGCCTGTCTTAACAATGCATCAGGCAGCATGGAACCCTTGTGCTTCAGGATTTCCTCCTCCAGCTGCACAAGCTCTTTCATCTGCTGAATAAACCAAGCTTTGATGTGAGTGATGCGATGGAGTTCTTCAACCGAAGCCCCCTTGCGCAATGCTTCGTACAGAATGAACTGACGCTCGCTGGAAGGTTCGATTAGAAGATCCAGCAACTCTTTCAGCTCCAGCTTGTTGAAATTCTTAGCAAAACCAAGCCCGTACCGACCAATTTCCAAAGAACGAATAGCCTTGTGGAAGGCTTCCTTGTATGTTTTGCCGATGCTCATAATCTCGCCGACGGCCTTCATCTGGGTTCCCAGCTTATCCTGGGCACCCTTGAATTTCTCAAATGCCCAACGAGGGAACTTCACAACCACATAGTCCGCGGAAGGGGTATATTTATCAAGCGTTCCATCCCTCCAGTAGGGGATTTCGTCCAGAGTCAGCCCGGCTGCCAGCATGGCGGAGATCAATGCTATGGGAAAACCGGTGGCCTTCGAGGCCAGCGCCGAGGAACGGGAGGTGCGGGGATTGATTTCAATAATGACCACCCTGTCCGTTTTCGGATCATGTGCCAACTGTACATTGGTGCCGCCGATAACCTCAATCGCTTCTACGATTTTGTAGGCGTACTGCTGCAGGCGCTTTTGAAGCTCGTCGCTGATGGTGAGCATGGGTGCGGTGCAGATGGAGTCGCCGGTGTGAACACCCATTGGGTCAATATTCTCTATTAAGCAAACTGTAATCATGTTGTTGTTCGCATCGCGGACAACTTCTACCTCCAGCTCTTCCCAGCCGAGAACCGATTCTTCAACCAGAATCTGTCCCACAAGGCTGGCTGAGATACCGCGGTTTGCCACAACCCGCAGCTCTTCGATATTATATACCAGCCCACCGCCGGTGCCGCCCATGGTGTAGGCGGGGCGGATGACTACGGGGAAGCCCAGCTCCAGGGCAATCTTTTCAGCTTCATCCACGGTGTAGGCCGGGCTGGAGCGGGGCATATCGATACCAAGCTTACGCATGGTTTCCTTAAAGGCAATTCTGTCCTCACCGCGCTCGATGGCATCCACCTGAACACCGATGACCTCGACACCGTATTTTTCAAGCACCCCTGCCTTGGAAAGCTCCAGACACAAATTTAAAGCCGACTGGCCGCCGAGGTTCGGCAGAAGTGCATCCGGGCACTCTTTTTCGATGATTTGGGAGACTCTTTCCACGTTTAGCGGTTCGATGTAGGTCGCATCGGCAATACCGGGGTCTGTCATGATGGTGGCCGGGTTGGAGTTGACCAGCACAATTTCGTAACCGAGCGTTCTTAAAGCCTTGCAGGCCTGAGTGCCGGAATAATCAAATTCACAGGCCTGACCAATGATGATGGGGCCTGAGCCAATGATCAGTATTTTGTGAATGTCAGTGCGTTTTGGCATAATGCTGCTCCTAACTATGAGATGATTCATGCATGATGCTTCACAGACCGAGTGAATAAATATGCATAATATAGGGTCGTAATATAGGAATCCATGCATAAAACAACAAGATCTTTGTGTTTCATGCATAAGTATTCTGAATTATGCAACAAGACCATGCATTGCTTAATATTATATATGATGTTTTGCATCTGTAAACAGTTTTTATTAAATATTTATCAAAGACCCCAAGATCCCTTCTGCTATAACGTATTGTTCAGCCCTTGGAACTATAAATAGCGTAGGATTCGATTGATTATATCTTCAGCGGTGAATACAATCACTCACTGAATGGCATTTGACAAGATACTCGCATCACGTTGGCAGTTTTCCGTCTCTCTTAGTCGACGATGGCAGCCCGCACCTTTTCCAGATACAAGTCCAGATCTCCGCTAACGGGTATATCCGGTTTGATACTGCTGTTCACCAGGTTTTCATCCTGAACATCCCAGTAGAAGTTCACCAGCATCACAGCAACCTTGTCCTTCCTGGAATCAAAAACAGTTTGCCCGACGCCCTTGCCATAGGACGGTTCACCCACAACCGTGACATCATCCAGGTATGTCTTCAGGCCAAGGGTCAGCATTTCTGAGCTGGATGCGGTATTTCCGTTAGTCAGTACAAAGATGCTTTCAAACCTGACCGCATCTTCATCGGAGTACCAGGAAGAGCTTGTGCCGTCGCGGAAAACCAGATTTCCGACGACACAACCATGCAGCAGATAATCCAACATCTCGGCGCAGCTTTCCATCAACCCTCCGCCATTGTCCCGAAGGTCGATCACAAGAACGCTGTTTTCCTTGTTCGCAAGCTCTTCAGCGATTTCGATGAATTCATTGGCGGTGTTAAAACTGAAAAAATCGATATCAAAGTAGTGCACGGGTTCCCCTGTTTCCTCCAGGATTTGCTCGTAAAAAACGGTTTTTTCCTCTTCCAGATCCCAGTACAGATCATATTCCTCACCCGTAAAGCAAAAGGTAAAAAAATCTTCCTCCAATCGGATGTTCTCAATAAATGCAGCAACATCCGAGGCATCGGCATTGGTCCCCCTGAATTGCTTCAGCCGGGACTCCAGGTTCTTTACCTGATCGGAATAAAGGTAGTTTTGTTCGATGAAGTCGGCGATACGGGTGGATAAGGGTTTTTCAGTGCTCCTGATTTCCTCTTTGAGCAAAAGGCATACTTCGTTTTCCGGTTCAAGGGCCAGAGCGCTCTTAATGGCGGCTTTAGCCAGATCATACTGTTGGTCGTAATAATACTGCAATGCAATTTCATAATGAAAGTATATGGGGTTCTCTTCATGTTCTGCAGCCTTTTTGTAGTTTTCCACGGCCTTTTCGCTCTCCTGCAGCTTCACCCAGCTGTCCCCGAGATAGCCGTAGATATCCGGATCATCCGGAAATTTATTCACAATGGCTTCGCCATACTCAATGCATTTCCTGTAAAGCCCGCTGTTATATAGAGCCCACATGCTGTTTACATGCCCGGTGGCATAATCCGGATTCACCTGGACCGATTGCTGAAAGTAATCAAAAGCCCTGCGATATTCGGTTTCCCATCCATATAAATTCCCCATCGCGAGGATGACTTCCACAGTATCCGGTTCCAGTGCGAAAGCTTTTTCGGCGCTTTCAAAAGCCGATGGCGTATCCTCCAACGCAAGGTAATTGTAAATATTCTGAACATGGGGATAGGCATTGTCGGGAGAGATCTGTGCCTGTTGGTTATAAGCCCGGATGGACTCGGAGTAGTTCCCAAGATTGTAATGGATATCGCCAAGCAAAGCATACAACTCATTGTCAGCATTGAGTTTTTCGGCTTCTTTCAGTGTTTCCAGGGCTTCCTCGTATTGTCCCTGTTCTTTTTCAATATGCGCTTGCAGGATGTAAGCTTTGAATTGAACCCGTGGAAGGGTTTCGTCATCGTATCTCGGATTGGGTCGGTTTTGTTCAGCCAGTGAGTTCAGAGCAGACACCATCTCCAATGCTTTCTTGGAGTTATTGGAATACAACCAGCAGTAACCCAGATAATAAAGGGAATCTTCATCGTATGGTATTATTTTATGAAACCTGTCAAATTGTTTAATTGCCGGGTCATAATCTCCAAGACGATAATAAGCATAGCCAAGCCCGAAAATGCTGTCAAGGATTGAATTATCTTCGTCCAGCGATTCGATAAAAGCATCCCGGGCATCCGCGAACTTTTCCAGGGCCAGCAGCGCATTCCCATGGTTGGACAGCTCCTTTGCACTGTTGGGCTTAATATCCAGGGATTGCAGACTGGTTTCATAAGACCTTTCATATTGCTTTAAATTGTACAGAACCAGGGATATGTTTTGCAATGCGAGGTGGTCCCGGGGGTTTTTATCGAGAATCTGTTCAAGAACATTAAGCGCTTCTTCATCCCGTTCAAGACAGATCAAGGCTGACGCCTTGTTATTCAGTGCATCTGAATCATTAGGGTTCTTCCTGACGATGCTTTCAGCCGTCTCAAGGGCTTCGGAATAATTCTTTTCCACCATAAACGCATCAAAGGACATCGTATCGGCAGTACGATCTAAAGCGACAAGCCCCACGATGAGTGCCAGGAAAAATATTGCGATGATGAGTTTATAGCCAACAGATTTCAAGCCGTTACTCCTTGTTACAAACTATAAATCCCTGTTGTAGTTGACCAGGGTGGCGCTTGATACGCCCTCAAGTGCCGAGGTTTCCTGAATAAACGAGGTAGCTTCATTTTTAATCTTTAATTCTCAGGTGGCTTCAATGTTTCCCTGGTGGTTTTCATATGGGTTGCAAATGTTGTTAAAAACTGATCAACAAATTCCTGGTTTTGTAAAACCCCTATGGGGATGAATGTGAAAAACAGATCATCCGAGAAGAACTAACAAATTATACTATAGCACAAAGGGATATTAATCACAATTATAGCTGGATGGAAATGGGGTGCGGTTGCAATTGGATTATCCATGTTTCTAATGGTTCTGTTCAATTTTGAACACCCACCGGCATGTGCCCTGTCCCTGGGTTTTGTTCTGACAGGCTTTAATGTTGGAACCGTCATTACTGTGTTCTGTATTACAGGGTTTCTGCTTGGGGTTAGAAGGCTTTTGAAAAAAGTCCTTATCGATCTGATCTAGTCGGTTCAGATATACGTGACTGGGTTCTGTTGCCAAGATAAATGGGACAAGGGTACATGCCCCCCCTGTCCCTATCGATCTGATCTAGTCGGTTCAGATATACATGACCTGGGTTCTGTTGCCGGGAAAAATGGGACAAGGGTACCTGGGCCCCGCCCCCTGTCCCATCTTTTTAGTCTTTTGTTACCTCGGCATAAGCCCATTCCAGCCATTCACAAAGTACTGTCAGATCAGAGCTTTCAACCGTAGCGCCGCACCAAATTCTAATTCCGCTTGGTGCATCCTTATAAGAAGCGATGTCATAGCCCGCGCCTTCCTTTGCCAGCATCTGAACCAGGCCTTTCAGCTTATCCTGGGGCAGATCTGCCATCAGGCAGACACTGGTGTTGGAACGATAGGCCTTTTCCTTTGCGAGGAAACTAATCCAGGAGTTTTTCTGAACAAAGGCTTCGATAACAGCCAGATTGGCCTGGCTCCTGGTGATTAACCCTTCAAGACCGCCGATGGATTCAGCCCAGGCCAGTGCGTCAAGGTAATCTTCATTCGCAAGCATGGAGGGGGTATTAATCGTTGAACCCTCGAAAAGGGATTCGGTGATCTTTCCTTTGCTCTTCATTCTGAAGATTTTTGGAAGAGGCCATGCCGGAACAAAGTTCTCGATCCTCTCAACAGCCCGGGGCGACAGAATTAACATACCATGACCGCCTTCACCGCCCAGAACCTTCTGCCAGGAGAAGGTAGCCGCATCAATTTTATCCCACGGAATATCCATTGCGAAAACAGCAGAGGTTGCGTCGCACAGGGTCAACCCTTTTCTGTCATCGGGAATCCAGTTCCCGTTCGGCACCATGACACCGCTGGTTGTTCCATTCCATGTAAATACCACGTCACGATCAAAATCTACCTGGGACAGATCGGGAAGCTCGCCATAGTCGGCTGAAAATTCCCGGACATCGGCAAGACGCAGTTCTTTTTTAATGTCGCCGGCCCAGCCCAAACCAAAGGATTCAAACCAAATGACATCTACGCCTCTTTCACCGAGGACATTCCACATCAGCATTTCAAATGCTCCCGTATCGGAAGCAGGCACAATACCCACCCTGTAATCGTCGGGAAGTTTCAGAATGCTTTTGGTTTTCTGAATGGATTCCAGCAGCTTGCCTTTTCCCAGACTGCTCCGGTGAGATCTGCCCAGAGGGGCACCGGAAAGCTTTTCAAGGGAGTAACCGGGGTGCTTTGCGCATGGACCGGAAGAAAAACATGGGTTTACGGGTTTGTTTACAGGTTTCAAAACAATCACTCCTCACTTAAAAATTTAGGAATCTATTCTGTGGTAACGTTTTTTGCCGGAGGCCCAAAACGTGATTAACGCATTTTTAGCCGGGGGCTAAAGCGTGAACGTATCTTTTGCCGGTGGCTATAAAGCATGTGTTGGCGAGTACCGACTATCTGAATCAGGCGGCTATCCTATGCCTCTTGCCGTTGCAATAATAAAAAACCCCCCGTTCCCGGAAAATCATCAGGGACGAGAGGAACTACCCGCGGTGCCACCCACTTTAATTGGCCTGGCCAACTCACTTTGTGCACAGTAACCGGTGCGCGGTTTGGTTCTTCACCAACGTCTCCGGGGTGGAATGAAAGGCTTCGCCCGGTTGATTCGCAGCGACCATCAACTCTCTGATTCACAGCTTGCCATTTTCCCCATCATCAACTTGCATCATTGATTTTAATCTATTCTATTCCAATCCCAAAAACATTTCAAGAGGGTTTGTTAAATTTTTTTCAATCTTTTTCGATCCGCCTAATCCTGTTGGAATTTCGCAAGGAAACGGACCGTATCATTATACTGTCGTGACAGGATCTCAATGAACTCTACAACCGCATCATCCCTTAACAGGGGAGGAAAGGCCTTATACAAAGCTTCGATGAATGCTTCCTCCACTGGGTTTTCCTGTTGACTATAAACAATCGGGCAGATGCCAAGGCTGCGCAAATCCAGCCTGAACTCGACACGCCCTCTTTCATTCAGATAGGGGATAATGGGAAAGATTCTGCACGATAACGGCCGGCATTCTCTTGGACATTCCCTGCTGCAAACCAGAAGCCTGATGCGATAACCGTCTGATAGCACAATATGGCTGTCATGAATTTGAAACCAGTCGATGTCCATGTTTTCATACAGGTATTCTTCGCCGGGGAAAAGCAGCATTCCGTCCTGATCGGTGCCGTGACAGCATTTTTTGTCACAAAGCTTGCCGCAGTCGCCGATCAGGGGCGTAGGGACATCGAGCTTTTTCCATATTTTCCGGTAAAGCTTTATATACTTTGCTTTGGTGGTTGCCATTGCTCCTCCATCCATTTACTCGTTCGTGGAATGCTCATTATTGTCCATGGAGTTTGGGGCTTCTAACCCTTCGTTCCCGTTATCTTCCGTTGGGATGCTTTCCTTGCTTTTGCCTTTTTTCTGGCCGTCCTTGTAATAAGAATATATGATGGATTCAAACAGCCTGCCGGGAACCAGTTTTTTGATCAGTACCGACAGCTTCTGATCAAACTTCCCTGTCAGATAGCGAAGCCTTGGCCGCCTGCTTTGAACAATTCTGCCAATAAGCCTTGCCAGCTTTTCAGGCTCGCTGCCATTGGCTTCATCATATTCAATTTTAGATGTCACCTTCAGGAACAAATCCCTGTAAGGAGAGGACAACAGGTTTGCAGCTTCGGCATGCGGCCTGTACTTTTGCGAACCCGATTTATGATCAGAAGGCTCAACTAAACTTACCTTAATGCCATAGTTTCTTGTTTCCATGCGAAGTGCTTCCGTAAAGCCCTCAATGGCAAATTTCGAAGCCGAGTATGCGCTTTGAAAGGGGATGGCAAACAACCCCATAATGGAACTGAAATTGATAATCTGACCTTCATTTCTGTTTCTCATATAGGGCAGCACTGCCTTACAGGTTCTAACAACCCCGCAGGTGTTTGTCAGCAGCACTTTTTCAAATTCCTCATAGGTCATATCCTCAACAGAGCCCAAAACAAGAATAGCCGCACAGTTGATCAGTACATCAATGCGGCCTTCCATTTCAATGATTCTTTCAGTGAGGGCAGTTATTCCTGCCTGATCAGTCACATCCAGGTACACTTTTTTCAGATTGCCCTTATCAGGTGATTCATCCCTGTAGGAACGCGCACCAGCGTAAACAATATTTCCCATTTCAGCCAGGTGCGTAGCAACAGCCAGCCCCAAGCCCGAGGAAGCCCCCGTTACAAAAATAATCTTGCTGTCCTGCTTCATCAATAAAACCCCTTCTTTGGGCTGCGTAGTTCAGCCCTTATTCACCGGAACAGACCGGAATCGAAAATCCCCGTATTTATCATAGAACCCATTCTAATACAGTTTGCTGAAAAAATCAAAAATAAGTGGATATTTTAAGAAAGTGTGATACAATAGGCTTGTGAAAATTCGTTTTAGGTGCTATGATCTGGTACTAAATGATGATCAATCATTTATGCCCCCTTTGATTCAGCGAACAAGACAAGGAGAGGTTACGTATGGATCTGTTTGAAAAATGTTATAATTACACAACTGCGAAAGAAGCGATAGCAGCAGGTGTATACCCTTACTTTCACTATCTGGAAACCGCGCAAGATACAGAAGTGGTTATGGAGGGTCATCCGATCATCATGATTGGATCAAATAATTATCAGGGTTTGGCATCCGATCCCCGCGTTGTAGAGGCGGCTAAGGAAGCATTACTGAAATATGGTTCGGGCTGTTCGGGCTCACGCTTTTTAAACGGCACACTGAAACTGCATCTCGATCTTGAAGAGAAACTGGCCAAATTTTTAAATAAGGAAGCGGTTATTACCTTCAGCACCGGGTATCAGAGCAACCTGGGCATTATCTCGGCCATAGCCGGCAGAAATGACTATATTGTCTGTGACAAGGAAAACCATGCCAGCATTTATGATGCCTGCCGTTTAAGCTATGCGAAGATGGTCCGTTATGAGCACAGCGACATGGCCGATCTGGAAAAGGTTCTTTCTGAAATTCCTGAAAACAAGGGCATTTTGATTGTAACCGACGGTGTTTTCAGCATGGGCGGCGATATCTGCAAGCTACCGGAAATCGTGAAGCTGGCCGAAAGGTTTGAGGCCAGAGTCATGGTGGACGATGCCCACGGCCTTGGGGTTCTCGGTGAACGCGGGCGAGGTACGGCTGAATATTTTGGTCTGGAGGATAAGGTGGACATCATCATGGGCACCTTCAGCAAGTCTCTTGCCAGCCTGGGCGGATATATGGCCGCCAGCGAGGACGTTATCCATTATGTGAAGCATAATTCCCGCCCGTTCATTTTCAGCGCATCCATCCCGCCAGCCAATGCGGCGGCGGCACTGAGAGCCCTCGAAGTGATCCAGCAGGAGCCTCAGCGTATGAAAAACCTGTTGCATATTGCTGACTATATGCGCAATTGGCTTCGGAAAATGGGTATTCCGATTCTGGAATCCACAACACCAATTATTCCCATTATGACCTATGATAATGACAGAACCTTCATAGCAACCAAAATGCTTTTCGAAGGTGGGGTTTATGTGAATCCTGTTATTGTTCCGGCTGTGGCACCCGGGCAATGCCTGTTGCGTACCAGCTACACCGCGACCCATACCGAGGACCAGATGGACAGGGCCATGAAGGTGATAGGTCAGGTGTTTGCAGCTTTGCCACCACGCAGCGAATAATGTAAGAAGAATAGTCTGAAGTAAACAACCGCCCGGTATCATGCACGCATGAGTACGGGCGGTTTTTATTGATTTGGATACATAAAAACATCAGGCATAAAACGTATGGTGGTTTTTTAATACGGGCAATAAACCGATTCCCATTTACGTGGATCCATTCGCCACTGAAGAAGCATTTAATTCGTACATATCATTAACATCTATAGTAATATAATTTTCAGCATAATCATCTAATATTGCGCTGAAATAAAGAAGTTCACGGCGCATTCATAACTACCCGAAATAGCTATGAACCCGTACACAAAAACGCGCAGGTGCTTAATAAATTACTATTCAACTATATAGCGCGCATAGCCGACTACTGTGGGATGACCTCAATCTCGACAAGTTTATCCTTCAACAGACTGCGCAGCTGTTTGTAGAATTTGCTTTCTTGTTCGTCAGATGACTGCCCCAGGACTATCAGATCGATATGATGCTCCATGGCAAAGGCCGCGATGGTTTCAGAAATGTTATCTGCCCTGAGCATGGTCATTTCAGCATCATTCAGCTTTGAAATCCTGAACAGGTAGTCCAGTGCTTCGCTTTCCCGGCTGTTGTCCAGAATGTTCCAGGCGTTTTTGGCAACATGCAGCACATGCAGGCTGCCCTGGGCCGACTTCCTGCCAGAAGCTGCCTTAATCAAGCGCTCACAGGTTTTTTGCTTGGTAACACAGGCCAATACATTTTGATATATATTCAAGATTGATCTACCTCATTTTCTGTTTTGTTCCATTAGCTTCTCCAACTCCATTATACCAGAAAACAAGCCGATAAGTCTGAACGGATTGTAAATTGTTTTTGACGATAACGTTATTGTTCACAGGTAAGCAGGCGTAGCCTGCTGAACGAAGTGATGGATCCCGCATTACCCCTGTCATATTATCTGGCCAATCCTGTTGCGATTGAAAGCAATAGCTGTTTTTGCTATAATGCTGTTATTCTTGTTCTTCCCGGAAATATTACACCAGAATCGGGGGTGCTGCGTTGGTCTTTTCCAGCTTGATTTTTCTTTATTGTTTTCTGCCATTAAATCTGTTTTTGTATGTATGTGTTAAAAACAACCATTATCGCAGTGTAATCCTTGTAACGTTTTCTTTGGCCTTTTATGCCTGGGGTGAACCAAGATGGGTTGTTCTTTTGGTTTTCAGCGCGTTACTGGACTATGTCAACAGCCTTATCATCGAAAACAACAGGGGAACCTGGAAGGCAACACTTGCCCTGGTTTTGTCCATCGTGATCAACCTTTCACTGCTGTTTTTCTTTAAATATTCAGGTTTTTTTGCCCAGAACCTGAACCTGCTTCTGGGAACAAATATTCCTGCCAGCAATTTCAGCCTGCCTATTGGGATATCCTTTTACACCTTTCAGACCCTTTCCTATACCATCGATGTTTACCGCAATGAAACAAAAGCCCAGCCTTCGTTTTTAAAGCTCATGCTTTTCGTTTCTCTTTTTCATCAGCTTGTTGCCGGTCCCATTGTACGGTACAGCGATATTGCGGCTGAGATTGACAACAGATCGGTGAGTTTCTCGGATATATCTTATGGAATCAATCGCTTTGTAATTGGCCTGGCTAAAAAGGTTCTGCTGACTAACACCGCGGGCGAGCTTGCCGGTTCTTTTCTGGACGGAAATATGGATAAGCTCACCACCGGCGGTGCCTGGTTTGGGATTATCCTGTTCTCACTGCAAATCTATTTTGATTTTGCCGGTTATTC
>JAAYJG010000475.1 GCA_012523055.1 Ruminiclostridium sp.
AAACAGAGCCATGTTCGATGAGGGTTTTCCTGAAACCGGGGTTCCTTTAGCGGCATGGGGTTGTGAAAAACTGAAAGGGGATGTTAAGATGAAGTACATCGTCAATGGAAAGAACACAGAGGTTTCTGAAGCTTTAAGGCAACAAGCCATCAAAAAGCTGAGCAAGATTGAAAAATTTTTTAAACCAGAAACTGAATGTCATTTAACCTTTACAGTTGAGAACTATCGTCACATTCTGGAAGTTACCATCGTGTCCAAGGGGATGTTCATTCGAGCAGAAGAAACTACAGACGATATGTATGCTTCGGTTGATGCTGTAATAGACAAGCTGGAACGTCAAATCAGAAAAAACAAAACAAAACTTGGCAAGAGAATCCATCAGGAAAGTGTTGTACCCGATAACTTCCTGATAGAGGAGCCCATCGAAGAAGAGAAAAGTTATAAAATCATGAAAAGCAAAAAGTTTGCGATAAAGCCCATGGACGTTGAAGAGGCGATTCTGCAAATGAACCTGTTGGGTCACAGCTTTTTTGTATTCTCCAACGCTGAAACCGAAGAAGTGAATGTTGTTTACAAGCGCAAGGACGGCCATTATGGGTTGATTGAACCAGAATTTTAACCTGAGTATATACTGCCACATACCTCCAGATTGAAATACGCGAGGAGCCGAAAAACGGCTCCTCTTTTTGGTGCGCCGGAAGGTCTTCCACTGGCAAATCATCACTTGGGAAATAATTGTCCAAATAATTATATAAAAGATCATTTATGAGTAGTAAAAAACTGATTCTGTGGTACAATAGAAGTAAGAGAGAAGTAAATTTATCATTCAATACAGGGTTTGTGAATACGCTTGTTTTATTCTTCTTTATACCAAAGGAGTTGAGCTCAATGAAGAACAAGAAAGTGAAGCTGACCGATAAAGATTTGCATATCATAGATAATTATTCAAAAAAGAATTTGTCCGAGACCATGCCTCAGTTTGGAAATCTGTACGAAAAACAGACGAAACCTATACAGGAGATCACAAACCTCCAAAACCAAAATAAAATTTTTTATGGTGATTAAAAACTTTGAAAGCGGGTATTAAACTGATATGGATTATTTTCATTTTTGTTCCTCCTTTTTATATATGTCACGCTTAATTTCATATGATCTTATAAGGGCACGCAATTGGAATCATTGATTTATTTCATAAAGGTGCCTTTTTTATTGGAAAGACCAGCGTTCAGACAAAGCTGAAGGATACGGGAAACCGTTGTAATAAATAACAGAAAGGGGTAATCGATATGCTTTTACGTAATTGTGCAGGAGGGGTCGTTTTCTCCGGCAGTAAAGTGTTTCTTTTGCAGAACGAAAAAGGGGAATGGGTTTTCCCCAAAGGGGTGATTAAAAATGGTGATTTGCAAAGCGAAGTAGCGCTTAAGAGGGTAAAGCAGGAAGGTGGAATTGACGCAACAATTATTTCAGCGGCAGGCAGAACAAATTATGAATTCTTTTCCGTAACCAGGCAACAACCCGTCTGTAACCGGATCACCTGGTTCATCATGATGGCTCCCGACGAAAGCTTCTGTATAGGCGAGCCAGCAAAATTTCTTCAGGCAGGGTTCTTTTCAATTGAGGAGGCTATGGAAAAAATAACCTATAGCCAGGATCGTTCTTTATTACATGTGTCTTTCATGAAATACAAGGAATTAATTACAATAGCCAGTTGAAACATTTATCACGAATATCGCGGGGGAACTGATACAGAGCCCTGATAAAATGAAACATAAAGGAATCGACACCCATAACGGGCCTTAGAAAGGCTCCTGTTTTACATGATATGCCATAACGGTCTGAAAGCTGAATGTTACTGTTCACTGGTAAGCTGGCGCCGTCGGCTGAACGAGGTGAAGGATCTCTCATTACTCCTGAAAGATCCTTCGCTGCGCTCAGGGTGACATTACTGCGTTCAGTTTCAATGAGTGCTTGCGCGAATTGTGCGCCAAAACGCGGGCGCTGAAAGCGCCTTCTACACGCAAAAACATCAATGTTTTTGTGTGTGACTTACGCGTTTTGTGTGCAACTAGTTCATAATTATCTCTGATAATTAT